>JACPFA010000014.1 GCA_016183235.1 Deltaproteobacteria bacterium | reverse complement strand
CTCTCGTCCATGACTGCCTCAATCACCTCAATTTTATTTTTATCTCTCATTGTTAGTAGCATCCTTCTCCTCCTTTCGGAGGATAGCTACTGACATTTTCACTCGGCAGTTAGTACTGACACTTTCACTCGGCTACCACATCTGTCGACATAGAGGTTGACACAGATCATGTTTCATCATATGGCAGCGCGCGGGTGAAGAAATGCTGCGAATTCAAACGTTATTTTTAGCCTTATTCATTTCCGTTTTTGTTTCCGCAAGCCAGGTTTATGCCTTTGATGCGCAAAAAACCTTTCAGCAAGGCTGCAACGCTTGCCATAATATTGGGCAAGGGCCAAAGGTAGGCCCCGATCTTAAAGGCGTGACCGAACGTCGCAAAGAAGATTGGCTACTTAACTTTATTAAATCCCCACAAAAGGCCATTAATGCAGGTGATCCGGTTGCCAAAGAGTTGGTGGGTACTTTCAAGATTGTCATGCCTGATCAGGTTTATTCCAACGACGAAATTAAGGCGCTCTTGGCTTATATTAAAGACGTTGGTGAAGGCAAAGTTGCTACTGCGACTGAAGCAAAACCTACACCTCAAGTGCATGGGCTAAATCCGCCTTTAAGTCATTTTTATTTTTATGTGTTGGCAATTTTAGTGGTGACTTTATTGGGAGTCGGTCTTTTGCTCGATAGGCTTTATGATCAAAAGCCCTATTTGAAAATTTTTGAAACTAAGAAATTGATAAGCTTAGGTTTAGTGCTTGTGGTGATTATTGTAGGGGGTGGTAAGTTGGTGAGGGGGGCCATGCAGCTTGGTTATGGCCAAAATTATCAACCCACTCAGCCGATTGCTTTTTCCCATCAGATTCATGCGGGTATTAATAAAGTTGATTGCTTATACTGCCATTATGCAGCTGAAAAGAGCCGCCATGCGGGGATACCAGCAGCTAGTCTTTGCATGAATTGTCATTCTCAAGTTAAAAAAGATTCTCCTGAGATCCAAAAGATTAATCAGGCGCTTGAGGCCCATAAACCCATTCAATGGGTAAAAATTCACAATCTTCCGGATTTTGTTTATTTTAATCATGCGCAACATGTGGTGGTGGGTAAAATAGAATGTCAAACCTGCCATGGTGAAGTGCAAAAGATGGACAAGGCCTTTCAATGGGCACCCTTATCGATGGGATGGTGCATTGATTGTCATCGTCAAGAGCAAGTAAAGGGCCTGAGTCCGTTTCAAGGTAGAACAGTGCAAGAAGCTGGCGGGCTTGACTGTAATAAATGTCATTACTAGGTTCATTATGAGTTCAACATTTTCGAAAAAATATTGGCAGAGTTTGGAAGAAAAGCAGCAAGAGCCAAAATTTATTGAGACTAGTCAACATGAGTTTGCTGAAGAGATTCCGGTAGAAGAATTTTTGGGTGAGAAGGCGGCTTCCCTTCCTTTGGATCGGCGTGATTTTCTCAAATTAGCCGGGTTTAGTTTTTCAGTCGCAGGCTTGGCGGCTTGTTCTAACATGCCTGTCGAAAGGGCGATTCCTTATTTAATCCAGCCCGAAGATGTTATTCCCGGGGTTCCTAATTATTATGCTTCGACTTCGAATTGTCCTTGCGCTTGTGCGATCGTGGTCAAAACTCGTGAAGGGCGCCCCATTAAACTCGAAGGAAACCCCGCTTCTTCTATCAATGGGCAAGGGCTATGTGCGGTAGGGCAGGCTCAAGTGCTTGGGTTGTATGATTCAAGTCGACTTAAAGGGCCTATTTTTGAGGGTAAGCCTACGGATTGGGAGACATTGGATAATAAAGTTCGGACGGCCCTTATTGTAGCTGTGGGTGAAAAGAAAAAAATTAGAATTCTTACCCAATCGATTGTGAGCCCTTCTACTAAAAAGGTGATTGAGAAATTTGCGAATAAATATCCTCAAACTGAACATGTCGTGGTGGATGCCATTTCTTATTCGGCTATCTTTAAGGCCAATGGTTTGAGTTTTGGTAGGCAGGTCATTCCTCATTACCAATTAGGTCAAGCCAAAGTAATTGTTTCTATTGGGGCTGATTTTCTAGGCACTTGGCTTTCTCCAGTGGAATTTTCCAGAAATTATGCGGCCAATCGAAAACTCAATCAACCTAATGCAGGTATGTCCTTCCATGCTCAACTCGAGGCGAACCTATCCCTTTCGGGGTCTAATGCTGACCTTCGTGTTCCAGTAGCAGCCTCTGAATATGGGAAAGTTTTGTTGGATTTATATGAGGCTCTTAAAGGCTCTGAATCAAAAAATTCCTCAGTTAAACCAGAAATGATTCATCAATTATCTGAAAAATTATTAGCTAATAAGGGGTCGAGTTTAGTTTTATGTGGTTCCAATGATATTCAAGACCAAATTGTCACGAATGCCATCAATAGTTTGTTGGGTAATTATGGTAAGACCATCGATTTGGATCACCCTTCTTTCCAACGACAAGGGGATGAGGCTAAATTCGCAACTCTATTAGAAGAAATGCAAAAAGAAGAAGTAGGGGTGTTGATTCTTTATGGAGTCAATCCTCTCTATTCCTCTCCTCACGCCCAAGCATTTTCGGAAGGATTGAAGAACGTTACTTTGGCCGTTATCTCTTTAGATCCTTACTTTAATGAAACCTCTTATCAGGTTGCAGCCATTGCCCCCGATCATCATCAATTAGAATCCTGGGGTGATGCCGAACCTGTGCAAGGTTATTACAGCCTCGTTCAACCCACGATTAGTCCCTTGTTTAATACCCGCGCCGCGCAAGATAGTCTTTTAAAATGGATGGGTGAATTGCAAACTTACGATGTCTTTCTTAAAAATGCTTGGCGAGAGGGGCCTTACCTTAGGCAATCTACCCATTTGAATTTTGAAAAATTTTGGCAAGAAACTTTGAAGCAAGGGGTGCTGGAAGTTGCTGTTTCTAGCGCTTCTGCCTATGCTTTCCGTGGTAATTTAGAAGAAGCGGCAAGTAAAATTAAAGCTCGTCATACGAATGCAGAAAAAATGGAATTGGTTCTCTATGAAAAGATTGCGATTCGCGATGGTGCCAATGCTAATAATCCTTGGTTACAAGAATTGCCGGATCCAATTTCTAAAATCACTTGGGATAATTATGTTTGTTTAGCGCCTGTGCTTGCTAAAAAATTGGGCTATGAAAATGAAGATTTGGTAAAAATTCGACTGGGTGATCAGGCCTTAGAATTGCCAGTTTATATTCAGCCGGGTCAGCAAGAAAATACGGTGGCCGTGGCCTTGGGTTATGGCCGGTCGCAAGCAGGTTCGGTGGGCAATGGGGTAGGTAAAAATCTTTTTCCATGGTTAAATTTAGTGGAGGGGCAGTGGGTGACTTATGCCCAGGGGCTAAGCCTTACCAAAGTGGGCAGAAAATATCCTTTAGCCCTAACTCAAACTCACAGCTCTCTGCATGGCAGACCTATTATTAAAGAGGCTAGCTTTGAAGAATTTCAAAAAAATCCAGCGGCAGGCAATGAAGAACGTGCTCATTTACTTTCGCTTTATCCGGCTCGCCAAGATTCGAACCAAGATCAAAAAGTGGGGCATGCTTGGGGCATGGTGATTGATCTCAATGCTTGCACCGGTTGTGGGGCCTGTGTGATTGCGTGTCAGGCCGAGAACAACGTTGCGGTAGTTGGAAAAGATGAAGTACGGCGTCGTCGTGAAATGCATTGGATCCGTATTGACCGCTATTACAGTGATTCTGAAGATAACCCCAGCGTAGTTCATCAACCCATGACCTGCCAACATTGTGGTAATGCCCCCTGTGAAACGGTGTGCCCGGTTATTGCAACGAATCACACGAGTGATGGACTCAATGCGCAAGTTTATAATCGCTGTGTGGGGACTCGTTATTGTGCCAACAACTGCCCTTACAAAGTGCGGCATTTTAATTGGTTTCGTTATTTTGATAACGATAAATTCCCTTATAATCAGCAAGACGCCTTGGGGAAAATGGTGCTCAATCCTGACGTGGTGGTGCGTTCTCGTGGGGTGATGGAAAAATGCAGTATGTGCATTCAACGCATCCAAGCCGGTAAACTCGATGCAAAATTGGCAGGGCTGCCTTTGCAAGATGGGCAAATCAAAACCGCGTGTCAACAATCTTGTCCAACCGATGCGATTGTGTTTGGTGATATTAATGATCATCAATCTAAGGTTTCTCGTTTCAAAACGAGCCAGCGCGATTATGTGGTGTTGGAAGAAGTAGGTACCAAGCCGGTGGTGAGTTATTTAACGAAGATTCGCAATAAAGCTTAACGAGGCAATATGGAAGTTTCACCTTTAAGAGAACAATTGATCGAAGGGAACAAAACCTTCCACGATATCACCGAAGAGATTTGTAGACCGGTGTTGGGTAAACCCACCAAGGCTTGGTGGGCAATCTTTTTGGTGGCGGCCTCGGCCTTGGGTTTGGGCGTGGTTTGCATTGGCTACCAAATCGCCGTGGGTATTGGCACTTGGGGTTTGAATCGCACCATTGGTTGGGCCTTTGATATTACCAACTTTGTGTTTTGGGTTGGTATTGGTCACGCGGGCACACTCATTTCGGCCATTTTATTGCTCTTTCGTCAAAAATGGAGAACCTCGATCAATCGATCGGCTGAGGCCATGACGATTTTTGCCGTTATGTGTGCGGGTTTATTCCCCTTCATTCATATGGGGCGACCATGGTTGGCATTTTTTGTCTTTCCTTATCCTAACCAACGGGGTTCGTTATGGGTTAATTTTCGATCCCCTTTATTGTGGGATGTTTTTGCCATCGGTACTTATTTTACCATTTCGCTCGTCTTTTGGTATGTGGGGCTTATCCCCGACATTGCCTCAGTTCGCGACCGCGCCAAAGGCAAAATTCGCAAATTTATTTACGGTTTGTTGTCGCTGGGTTGGGATGGTTCTAATCGCACGTGGTTGCGTTACGAAAGTTTATGTTTAGTTTTGGCCGGATTGTCAACTCCACTGGTGCTGTCGGTTCACTCGGTGGTGAGCTTTGACTTTGCAACTTCCGTTATTCCCGGCTGGCACACGACGATCTTTCCACCTTATTTTGTGGCGGGCGCCATTTTTTCTGGTTTTGCCATGGTGTTGACCCTTTTAATCATCACCCGTAAGGCGCTTAATATCGAGCATTACATTACTATCAATCACCTAGAAGCCATGTGTAAGGTCATTATTTTGACCGGTTCAATGGTTGGTTTAGCCTACGGCACGGAATTCTTTATTGCTTGGTATAGTGGCAATGAATATGAGCGCTTTGCCTTTATCAACCGCGCCACGGGCAATTATGCGTGGGCTTATTGGACCATGGTTTCTTGTAATGTTATCTTTCCTCAACTTTTTTGGATCAAGGCTGTGCGGCGTAATGTGCCAGCCATGTTTGTGCTTTCTATCATTGTTAATATTGGGATGTGGTTTGAGCGTTTTGTAATTATTATGATCTCGCTTAGCAAAGATTTTTTGCCTTCGAGTTGGGCCAACTATTCGCCAACCTTTATTGAGGTGGGCACGTTGATTGGTAGTTTTGGTTTATTCTTTACTTGTTTTATTTTGTTTGCCCGAGTGTTGCCCGTGGTGGCCATGGCCGAAGTAAAGGCGGTCTTGGGTTTTGGGCGTAAGTCGGTGCAAGGAGGCGCACATGATTAGTGTACCTGTTAAAAAAGTTTTGTTAGGCATCTTTGATTCAGAAAAGGCTTTGCTGACGGCAGCCAAAAACTTTCGTGAAAAAGGGATTAAATTTTTCGACATTTACACACCGTACCCCGTTCACGGCTTAGACCAAGCCATGGGTTTAGCACCGTCGCGTCTGCCACAGTTTACCTTTGCCGCAGGTGCTTTGGGTCTGTTGTTCTCTATTCTTCTGCAAGGTTATGTTAACCTTATCAGTTGGCCCATGAACATCGGTGGCAAGCCCAACAATGCTTGGCCGGCATTTGTTCCGGTTTGTTTTGAACTAACGGTTTTGTTCGGTGGCGTGTTGACCTTTTTGGCTTTTTTAGCCCGCTGCAAATTATTTCCTGGGAAACGCCCTGTGGTCAGCGTGTCTCGGTTAACCGATGATCGATTTGTGATGGTTTTTGTCGCCGATGAGAAAGATTTTAAGCTAGAAGAAATGGTTTCGTTATTAAAACAAAACGGCGCTATGGAAATCATGGAAAATGAGGTTCCGGCATGAGAAAGTTTTATACCCTTTTGTTGAGCATCATGGTTGGTTTAAGTGTGGGTTGTTCCGGTGGGGAAAATTGGCCGCAGTGGATCCCTATTATTTCAGACATGGTAACTTCGATTCCTTATAATGCCTATGCGCCTAATCCCAATACCCAAGACGGCAAAACCTTGCAGGCCCCAGCCGTGGGGACAATACCGATGGGTTTCGAACCACATCCTTATCAAAAAACCCCTGAAGATGCGAAGCTTGCAGCGATTGAATTAAAAAACCCCCTGTCTTTGAATGAAGAAAATTTAAAACGAGGCCAACAATTGTATGCCCAAAAATGCTTGGTATGCCATGGCCCAACCGGCAAGGCCGATGGCCCGATTATTGGCAAGTTTCCGCCACCGCCTTCTTATGCCAGTGACCGAGTTCGCCAATTGACCGAAGGTCATCTTTACCACTCCATTACAGTGGGGGTTGGGTTGATGGGTGCCTATGGGCCAATGCTAAGGCCTACGGATCGATGGAAATTAGTGCACTATGTGCAACATTTGGTGACAGAATTGGAAAAAGAAAAGGGTACGCCATGAAAGCTGACGATCGATTTGAGTTTAAGGCCAAAGATAAGCGAGTTATCTTTTTACTCATTCTTATTGGGATTTTGTCGCTCGTGTTTGGATTCAGTAACGAAGCCACTCGCACGAGGGCTTGGGCCAGTGTTTTGCTTAACAATTATTATTTTATTACGTTAAGCTTAGGCGCCGTGCTTTTTATGGCCATTCAGTATGCGGTGCAAGCGGGGTGGTCGACGGTTTTGCGGCGTGTGCCCGAGGCCATGAGCACTTTTTTGCCGGTAGGGGCCCTGCTCATGCTAGGTATTTATTTTGGGATCCACGAGCTCTACCATTGGGCCCATCACGGCATCACCGACCCTACATCTCCCCACTACGATGCTTTATTGGCGGGCAAAGCAGGGTATCTCAATATTAAATTTTTCTTAATTAGGATGGTCGTATTTTTAGGCATTTGGGTTTTATTTGCAAAAGTTTTTCGAAAAAATTCTTTAGAAGAAGATGCCTCCGGCAATATTCAATTTTATCGCAAAAATTTTCGCAACAGTTGTATCTTTTTGGCCTTTTACGCTATTACTATCACACTGGCTAGTTTTGACTGGCTCATGTCTTTAGAACCCCATTGGTTTAGCACCATCTTTGGGGTTTATAATTTTGCCGGTATGTTTGTGAATGGAGTGGTTGGGATTACCCTGATAACTTTATTTTTAAAAGGGCGAGATTATTTAGAAAAGGTTAACGAAGATCATTTGCACGATTTAGGCAAATTGATTTTTGCCTTTAGTATATTTTGGGCCTATATCTGGATTTCGCAATTATTGTTGATTTGGTACTCCAATATTCCAGAAGAAGTTACCTATTATCAAGCTCGTTGGATACCGCATTATAAGGGCCTTTTCTTCATGAATTTGGTCATCAATTTTGTGTTTCCTTTTTTGGTGTTGATGCGCCGTGGTTCTAAGCGTGATTTTAAAACTTTAAAACTAGTTGCCACTATTTTGGTGGTGGGGCATTACTTAGATCTTTATCTTATGATTATGCCGGGGCCGTTGGGTGAAAGGGCCGTCATTGGGTTAATTGAAGTGGGGAGTTTTTTGGGTTATTTGGGACTGTTTGTTTTAGTTGTGTTTACGGCGCTTAGTAAGGTTAAATTAGTTCCGCAGAAAGTAGCTTACCTGGAAGAGTCGCTTTCTTATCATCAATAAAGGAGCTCTTAAAAAGTTTTTTCCAAATCGGCTTAAGGTTCTCTCAACCCCCTGATTTGTGGAAAACAAGGTCCAGTGGACCTTGGCAAACACTAATCAGTATAAGCCAATAACCGAGCTTGCTAAAGGGGTTTCGAGTAACCTCTTCCGACTTGGAAAAAACTTTTTAAGAGATTATTGTAATGAAGTCAGGGAAAGGGTGGCTGGAGAGGTACGGCCGCCGATGCGTTTTTTATATTTGATGATTGTTTTAGTATGTTTTAGTTGTAATTCTGAACCTATGCTAAACCCTTTAGAATCAACCAGCCCGCTTAAACCAAGCCCATCGTTATCTCCTTCGCCCTCACCATCGCCCCAAGTTTCTTCGTCTTTAGAACCCATGCCGACAGTTACGCCAACACCCCCACCAATTCTCGATCCTTTGGCAAAGTATGGCGAACCCGAGATTGAAACAAATTTTAACAAGGGCTCGGATCTTTATTTCTTTGGCTATGCTTTGTCGCCTGGTGGGGCAGGCACGATAGGTCTTTTTGATAATGAGGCGGAAGATGATCGTATGGCTCAATTGCTATTGCCCGCCAACACGCCTCTTTCAGGGCCTGGCGGTTCGAGTCAGTTAGAATCTTACAAAAAGAATTATCTTTATGGAACTTATGTAGCTCGTTTCAAACCAGGGTCTTGTGCTTCGCTAAAGGAGGGAGTGGTGTCGGCCTTTTTTACATATTATAACGATGGAAAAGATTATAATAAGAATGGCTTGGTTGATAATAGTGAGATTGATATTGAGATTTTATGTGCCGAGCCCTCGACAATCTACATGACCTTATGGACCGATTACTCTGATGACGAAAATTTTTTAAAAACAACCCGTAAGCTTAATTTAAAAACCGGTGAAATTCTTCAGACCACTTTGGGGCAAGAAAGTAAGTGGGGTCTCAATACCAAGCTAAAGTGGAATGATGATTTTCCCGACATTAATTTGTTTCAAAATTATTTAATTTTTGGTTTTACCTGGCAACCCACCTACGTTCGGTATTTTATGGTTGTGCAAGATCAAGAATACGAACTGTGGAAATACCAAAATAAAAAATTTATTCCACAGATCCCTGCCTACGTGATGTTCAACGTATGGCACAATGCCACCCATTGGCATAACGATTTGCCAGCCTCCAAACCTAATCAGCCCGTGAAGTACAATGTTGATTGGTTCAAATTATTTTAAGGTATTTTTTGTTAAGGTCCCCTCAATTTACTTCTCAGAACGGTTTGATTTTTGTTGTTGCATCTTTCTGAGTTCTTCAAGTTCGTCTAATTGTTTTAAATCCTTATTTCGCCCCGTAGCCTTTTTGTTTTTGATGAGTCCATCCAAAGAAAGCACTTTAAATTTCTTGTCGTATAAAAGTACCGTGTCACTATCAGCCAAAATTAAATCATAGGACTCATATCCAGGAATCTCGCCAAGCAGATCAATGGCGCCCAAATCGGTCATAAGAGTTAAATTGACACTATGTTTAAAAGTTTGTTCATCAAAAATAAAAGGAACATCCTCAGCACCTCTTAGGCGTACATGGTAGGGGTTGAGTGTTTTTACTATTTTTTTTGTGTTTTCCAAATTTCTATCATAAGATAAGTCAACATCTTCAGTGGCTGAAGCAGAGCCATGAATAACGGCTGCTAATCCTCCAATTAATACGAATTCGATTTGATTATCGTAAAATATTTCCAGAATCTTTTTGAATTGGGTCATATTTGTTCATTATCTTTGCTTTTCGTAGATCATCAATAAAGGACATGAATGTCATAAAATCTTCTAATCTTTGCGTAGGGGTAAGATTTAATTTATGCTTAAGCAAAGATAAATCAATTCCCTGGTCACTATAATTAGACAGAATATCCATAGATTTATGCTGAGTTATTTTGTTAACTTTGTAAAGACCAAATCGCTTGTAAGAAAAATAAAAAATTTATGAAGACCAAACCATTGTTGACAATAGGGGCGAAATGTACATAATGTACTTAAGGTACATTATGAAAATCATTGCTACCACTGAGGCGCGCAAACATTTATCCGAATTAATTAATAAGGTTCGTTATACGAACACACCTGTTGCTATTGGTAGGCATGAAAAAGGGGAGGTCTTGCTGATCAAATTTCCCCAGGACGCAAATCCCCAATTGGATGAAATGACCAATTTTAATCAATACGGGGGCACATTTGACTGGTTGTACGATGAACCCGATATCTATTCTGCCAGAGACTTAAAGAAAAGATATGTTTGAACGCAGCAAGGTTATTCTAGTTCCATTTCCCTTTACTGACCTATCTAGCTCAAAGGTAAGGCCGGCGGTGATTGTTTCTGAGCCAAAATATATGGACCAGGATGTTAGTGTTCTTTTCATTTCTTCCCACTTGCCCAAACGAAAGGGCTCCACAGACCTTTGGCTTAAATCTTCCGATCCTCATTTTGAAAAAACAGGGCTTAAACTAGATTCTCTGATCAAATGCAACAAAATTGCCACCTTGGATAAAAGGATTATTCTAGGAGAAATGGGGTATCTTCACCAGGAAGTTCAAAAGAAAGTGGACGAAAAACTCAAATTAGCGTTGGGGCTAGATTAAAATTTATGAAGACCAAATTACTGATTTTTACATGCTTTATTATTTTGATAATAATAGGATTAACCGTCATTAGTATAACCAATCCTCTTATTTATGTATCGAAGATTAAACTTGCTATACCTGTAAAAGAAGAACGGTTAAAACAAGATGTCCATAATTTGACATCCATAATTCCTGCTCGTCATTATCGTAATCTTTCTTCTTTAGAGAGAGCCTCTAACTACATTTTTGATGAATTTTCGAAAACAAAATGTTCCATTGAAATCCAGGGATTTCAGGTCAATGGGAAACCTTACCAAAATCTAATTTGTTCCTTTGGTCCATTAGATTCTCCGCGAATCATTGTGGGTGCGCACTATGATGTTGCAGGAGATCAACCAGGTGCTGATGACAATGCAAGCGGAATAGCCGGCGTTTTAGAAATCGCTCGGCTCTTACATGAATTATCTCCCTCTCTTAAGCACCGTGTTGATCTTGTAGCTTATACCTTGGAAGAGCCACCCTTTTTTGCAACAGATTCTATGGGAAGTGCAATTCATGCTAATTCATTGAAAGAGAAGCAAGTCCCTATACACTACATGATTTCTCTAGAAATGATCGGTTATTTTTCCCAAGAAAAAAATTCTCAACAATATCCAACCTTCGTACTCAAATTATTTTATCCCACTCAAGGGGATTTTATCACTCTCGTAGGAAAACTTTCTTTCTCAGATTGGAAGTTAATAAGATTGTTTAAACAGAAGATGTCCCAAGTTATGGAAATCGATGTTTTTTCCATTAATGCGCCACAAATGGTGACTGGCACTGATTTTTCAGACCACCGAAATTTTTGGAATAGGGGAATTCCTGCCGTGATGATCACTGATACAGCGTTTTATCGAAATTCTCATTACCATCAAGCTAGTGATACTATGGACACCCTCGATTTTGAACGGATGAGCGAAGTGATCAGGGGTGTTTATTGGGTACTCGTCAACTAGTTTTGATCATTTGAAAGCTTCTCTTTACCTTTCGTGATAAGATCGATCGACGTATGGGGTGCAACGATATGAATACCTTTTATTTGCTTGTTTAGAAAATGCTTAAGATTACCTGTAACTAAATAGTCAGCGAGCCCGCTTTTGGCTACTTCTATAAACATTAGGTCGTCAGGGTCGGGCAATTTTATCTTGAGTGGTTTTGCATTGATGGGTACGCCAAGCACTTCTAAGGCTTGCAAAAATTTTTCTACCTGAAGAGAATTAAAATTAAACCTAGGTCTTAACAACACTTCACGATATTCTAGCAAGAGGCGTACATCGTATAGGAGAGTTACGGTTTGATTAAGAACAAGACGTAAAGTAGCGGCTGGAGCACCATAAGGGTTTATTAATCCCGATACAAGCACATTGGTGTCTAAAACGATTTTCACTTTAAATTTTTGCGTTGTTGGCGGACTTTTTGAATTTCTGCATCAATATTGTCTATGGTCATTTTATCATAACCCTTTTCAACCGATTGATTTTGCATTTGTTCCATGGCCATTAAGGCTTGGGAACGCCGCAAAGAGAGCAATGATTCTTCCAAGTTGGCTTCAGAAATTGGGGTAACGAGGGCAATGGGCTTTCCGTTAGAAGTGATGATAAGCTCTTTTTCTTTATTGAGAAATTTCCAAATTTTTCCTGACTTCTGTCTAAAATCCCGGACGCTAATAAAGTGCATAACTACGCCTCCATTTGTAAATCAATTGTATACATAATTGTGTATCAATAGCAACCCTTTATTTACTAGTTTTTATTAGCAGCATAAAAAACTACTTCATTCGACTACCATAAACTTCCTTCTAATTTCATTGACTTGTAATCTTCATCTCATTATGGTTTTTCTGTAAATTATGACTGAATTTGGCAATGTAGTTCCCATTAATGTTGAAGACGAAATGCGGGGTGCCTACCTTGATTACGCGATGAGCGTGATTATTGGTCGGGCGCTGCCGGATATTCGTGATGGTTTGAAGCCCGTGCATCGGCGGATCCTCTACGCCATGTTTCGAGAGGGTCTGCTTTCCAGCAAGCGTTATTCGAAATGTGCTGGTGTGGTGGGCGAAGTTTTGAAAAAATACCATCCCCATGGGGATAGTGCGGTTTATGACAGTTTGGTGCGCATGGCCCAAGATTGGAACATGCGTTATCCGTTGATCGATGGGCAGGGAAACTTTGGTTCGATCGATGGCGACCCCGCGGCGGCTTATCGTTATACCGAGGCTAGGCTGACAAAACTAGCCGAAGAAATGTTGGCCGACATTGATAAAGAAACGGTCGATTTTGTTCCCAACTTCGATGGGGTTACTCAAGAACCCGTTGTGTTGCCCACGCGTGTCCCTAATCTTTTAATTAACGGCAGTGATGGTATTGCCGTGGGTATGGCCACTAAAATTCCTCCCCATAATTTGGGCGAGGTGGTGGAGGCCTTGAGGGCTATCATCAAAAATCCTGAAATCACGATTAAAGAATTGATAAAAATTGTTCCAGGCCCTGATTTCCCTACTGGGGCCTATATTTCAGGGAGAGAGGGAATTCGTTCCGCTTATGAAACCGGGCGGGGCATTATTTCCATGCGTGCGAATGCGGTCATTGAAAAGATTGCCAAGGGCGATCGTGAATCTATCATTATTACTGAAATTCCCTATCAAGTGAATAAAGCCAAGCTCGTTGAAAACATTGCCCAACTCGTGCGGGCGGGTAGAATTGAGGGCATTTCGGATTTGCGCGATGAAAGTGATCGCGAAGGGATGCGCATTGTAGTGGAATTGAAAAAAGGCACGGTAGCGGGTGTGGTGCTTAATCAATTGTTTAAGTTTACCGCCATGCAAAGCAGTTTTGGCGTGATTATGCTGGCCATTGTCAGTGGTCAACCTCGAGTGCTTAATTTAAAACAGATGCTGCAACTCTTTGTCGATCATCGCAAAGAAGTGGTGACTCGCCGAACCATTTACGATCTTAAGCAGGCCGAAGAGCGGGCTCACTTATTAGAAGGCTTAAAGATTGCGGTTGAAAATATCGATGCCGTGGTCAACTTAATTAAAAAAGCTGCCAACCCGGCCGAAGCTAAAACTGGTTTAATAACCAAATTTAAATTGAGCGAAAGGCAGGCCCAAGCCATTTTAGACATGCGCTTGGCGCGGCTTACTGGTTTAGAGCGAGATAAAATCATTGAAGAATACAAAGAAATCCAATTGTTGATTAAAAAACTTAAAGCCATCTTGGCAGACGAAAAACTTATTTATGGGATTATCGTTGACGAATTAGCTGACATTCAAAAACGCTTTAGCGATGAACGGCGCACCAAAATCGTGGCCAAAACCGATGAACTTTCTGAAGAAGATCTCATTCAAGATGAAGAGATGGTGGTGACCATCAGCCATACCGGTTATGTTAAACGGAATCCCATTAGTTTGTATCGTTCGCAACGCCGCGGTGGGTCAGGCAAAACCGGCATGACGACTCGTGAAGAAGATTTTGTTTCGCAAATGTTTGTGGCCAGCACGCATAGCTATGTGTTGGTGATTAGCAGCATTGGGAAATTATATTGGCTAAGGGTGCACGAAATTCCTCAGATGGGCAGAGCGGCTAAGGGTAAGGCCGTGGTTAACTTAGTAAATATGAGTGGTGAAGAAAAGCTGGCGGCGGTGATCCCGGTTCTCAAGTTTGAAGAAAATCATTTTGTCGTCATGTGCACCAAACAAGGCACGATTAAAAAAACCGATCTCATGGCCTACAGCAACCCTCGTGCGGGTGGTATCATTGCTTTGAAAATTGACCAAGGTGATGAACTGATTGCGGCTGATATTACCAAGGGCGACAATGGCATTTTTATTGGCACCAGCGAAGGCAAAACCATCCATTTCGATGAAAAAGCAGTAAGGCCTATGGGTCGCGCTGCTATGGGCGTGCGTGGGATAAGTTTGGCCGAAGGGGACTATGTGGTGGGCATGGAGGTGTTAGTGACAGGGGCTAGCATTTTGACCGTGGCCGAAAATGGCTATGGCAAACGCACTTCTACTGAAGAATATCGTCAGCAAGGTCGTGGTGGGGTAGGGATCCTCACCATGAAAGTGACTGAAAAAACTGGGAAAGTTGTGACTGTTAAACAAGTGGGCGATCAAGACGAGATTATGCTGATTACCAATGGGGGTAAGATTTTGCGCATGAGCGTGAAAGGGGTTTCAATTATTGGCCGAAATACCCAAGGGGTGCGTTTGATTAAAATCGGAGAAGGAGAAAAGGTAGTCGCGGTTGCCCAGTTAGCCGAATCCGATGACGAAAGACCTCTTGAATAAATTTTTTCAATCGAAGCGTCTGCGCCTTGCCCTCCTGATTGTTATTCCCTTATTCTTAGCTTTACTTTTCTTTTTTCCAACCAAGCAAGAAACCTTTTCAGGCCTTATGTTTAAGGCCGATCAACATTTTCGCGAAAAGCACTATACGCAAGCGGTCTTAGTTTATTTAAAGGTTTTGAAAAATTATCCTCACAATGAATTTGAAGGTACGATTTTATTAAATATTGGGGATATTTATAATTACTCGCTTAACTCACCTGAAAAGGCGGTGAAGGCCTACGGCCAAGTTCTTTCTCGATTTCCCCGTAGCCCGGAGGCCCGCCATGCTTATCAAAAACAGGGCGATTTATATTTTAGCCAGGGGGATTATGAAAAGGCGCTCGTGAGTTATCAAGGCCTAGTCGACCATTTCCCCAACATTCCCGATGTTCAGGAATATCGTTTCAAGGTGGCCTATGCTGCTTTGAAGTTAAAACGCTACGAACCTAGCCGTCGGCAGCTTATGCAGATGTATGAAGAAGATCCCAATGGGGCCATTGCCGATAAAATTTTGTTTCATGTTGGGCTGACATTTTTTCTCGAAGCAAATGTTAGGCAATCGGTTGAAGTGTTCGAGGCTTTTTTGGAAAGACATGGGCAAACTTCTAATTACACCACCGATGCTCAATTTTATTTGGCCAATGGTTATGAAGAATCGGGTAAATTTGAAGAGGCATTAGAGCTATTTAAAAAAATTCGCAGCACCTATCCCAACCCTAGGATTGTTGAAGAAAAAATTCAAAAATTAGAAGAGAAGATTAAAAAGAGTAATGAATTAAAAGCCAATGCGCTTAAAAATTCACTCCAGCAAATTCAAACTAACAAACCTCAGAAAAAGCGCACCAAGGTTTTTGACGATGAACAGTTTTTATTAAACCCTTGGGGGCGTTGACATGCGCCACAGATCGCCCAAAGCTTTACTAAGTCTCTTCCCAGGCCCGAGCCTCTCGCGGCGACCTTCATGGGGCCAGCGGGCATGGAAGCCTTCCGGTATAACCGGCTTTCCATGCCCGCTGATCTTTACGAAGTCCGCCGCGGAGCCTGTCCTGAGCGAAGCGAAGGAGCAAGGCCTGAAAAGAGACTTTGTGAAGGCTTGCTCAATACAAATAGTGACTTTAGTTTTTTCGCTAATTTTTGTTTTGACAAATATTGGTTCTGCGTTTGCTTTAGCTTTAGAAAAAATTAAGCTGACTATTGTTGATGGTAAGACACAAAAATTATTGGTTGAATATCAGGTCGAAGTGGCGATGACTTATCAAGAGCAAACGAAGGGGTTAAGTCAAAGAACTTATTTGCCAGAAAACGAAGGCATGCTGTTTGTGTTTCCCGCAAATTCTACGATTGCATTTTGGATGAAAGATACTTACTTGTCGCTGGATTTAATTTTTATCGATGGGCAAGGCAAAATAGTTGATGTTGCGACCCATGCTAAACCCCTTTCTGAAACAGCGATCAAAGCTAAACAGCCCTACCGTTATTGTCTTGAAGTTAACGCCGGGCAGGTTAAGCTTAAGAAAATCAAAGAGAGAGACCAAGTTATTTTTCACTAAATGTCATATGTGGATCCCGGGTCAAGCCCGGGATGACGTAATATACCGTCATCCCGGGCTTGACCCGGGATCCATGATAGCCGAAGCAATCTCAATGAGCATGAACAGCATCCTTAGGGGGGTGCGGATGTTGCGGGGGTGGCATACCGCCAGGAGCGCCTGGTTTTGAAGGGTTGATGCTCATGGGGGGTTGTTCCGCGGGTTTTTCACCTAACTTTTTGATTTCTTCATCAAAAAAATTAATTTTATTGCCGCCAGTTAGTCTCGTCATAATATCGGCTTTGATTTTAGGGCGAAGTTTAAACTTAATGCCGTTTTCAACTTCGTCGTAAGGTTTTACCGAGACCTCTTCAACCACTTTAACAATATGGTAGCCATCTTTGGCTAAAATAGGTTCGCTAAATTCGTCTTTTTTCATGGCAAAGGCCTTTTCGATAATCTTGGCCCAATCCAGCCGCATGCCCCGAGGGTCATTTTTGGTTACATAGCCAATTTCACCTTGATTTTTAGAGGTCATTTTATCATCGGAGTAGGTGTCGGAAATGGTTTGCCAGGCTTCTCCACCTTTTAGTTTAGCATAAGCTTCATCAGCCTTAACTTTGGCGGCTTGTTTTGCCTTTTCTAGATCTTCTTTGGCATTTTGAGGGGGTGTTTTGGCTTTAGGGTCGATTTTAGGAGGTGGGGGGCGAGTGCTGAAAAAGATATGAGCAATTTTGACTTGATTAAATTCGGTGTCTTTATTTTTTTCGTATTCGCCTTTGGCCTGGGTTTCAACCTCTTTATCAATCAGGGCTTGGGCAATTACGACGCGGCTAAACATGGCCATTTTGGCTTGTACGTCTTTGTCGTTTTGTAGACCTTTGCGTAAACTTTCTCGATAAAGGAGTTCTTGCTCCATCAAATTTTCAACGAGTTTCTTTTTGCCAAGGGGGTTGGTAATTTGTCGTTTGACGTTAGGGTTAACTTTCACAATTAAGTCAAGATAACCTTCTTTGATTTCAGTCGAGCCTTGGCTGGCGACCACCTTGCCTTTGCTAAGTTCCGCTTGAATATCAGGGGTGCCGGCTGGTTCTTTGGGAGAACCGCAATGAACTAAAATCAGACCACTCAATAAAAAAAAGAAAATTTGAGAAATGAATTTCCCCATAAATGTTTACTCCTTCGTTAACCTTAAAGAGCGGTCAGTTTAAATCGTGGGGATTTGTTAAGTCAAGTGTTATCAAGGGTCATCTATGTTGAGCTTTCGAAAGCGCTTGAAAGACCAAGCCCGGTGAGTTAGGTGTGAAAACTGAACATGCATTCCAAGTCTTATAACCCACCTCCAGAACCTGGGGGCACCCCGTCTCCTCCTCAAGATGAAAAGCCAACGTTATGGGAACGCGCGCGCCGATTTTTATTGGGTGCACCCCGTAGTTTGGCCGACAGATCGTTATTTCATCGTTTAGCTTTGATCCCGTTGTTGGCATGGGTGGGGCTAGGTGCCGATGGGCTTTCTTCCTCGGCTTATGGTCCGGAAGAGGCCTTTCGTACGCTGAGGGAGCATACTTATTTAGCGGTATTTTTGGCTTTGATGATGATCTTTACGGTTTTCGTCATTTCCATAGCTTACAATCGTATCATCGAAGTTTTTTCTCATGGTGGAGGAGGTTACCTTGTTGCAACCAAACTTTTAGGCGAGAAAGTTGGTTTGGTCTCAGGTTGTGCTTTGATTGTTGATTATGTTCTAACCATTACTGTTTCGATTGCAGCGGCAGGGGATGCCTTGTTTAGTTTTTTGCCTATCGAGTTTCATCAATTCAAATTAGTAGTGGAGATTTTCTTAATTATCTTTCTTACCACCATTAATATACGTGGAGTGAAAGAGTCGGTCATAGCTTTAACGCCCATTTTTGCTCTATTTCTTATTACACACACTTTATTAATTTTAGGGGGAATTATTCATCACACCCCTGAGATCGCTGAAACTACCCGCACGATTGGTGTTGGGTTTAAACAAGGTTTTGCTACTTTAGGTGCAGGTGGATTGTTGGCCCTTTTTGTCCATGCCTATTCTTTAGGTGGTGGTACTTATACGGGAATAGAGGCCGTATCCAATGGGCTTGCTATCATGCGGGAGCCGCGTGTGGAGACAGCTAAGCGAACCATGATGTATATGGCATTTTCTCTGTCTTTCATGGCGGCAGGGTTATTGTTTTGTTATCTGCTCTGGAATGTTGCCCCGGTGGAAGGCAAAACCCTCAATGCAGTTTTAATTGGAAAAATATCAAGTACATTTGGTTTGGGAAATTTCTTTGTGATTATGACTTTGATAACAGAAGGGGCACTTTTGGTGGTTGCGGCTCAAGCCGGATTCTTAGGTGGGCCCAGAATTTTGGCTAATATGGCGGTAGATTCCTGGATGCCGCATCGGTTTGGGGCATTTTCAGATCGTTTAACAACTCAAAATGGTATTGTCATGTTTGGGGTGGCTTCGCTACTGGCCTTGCTTTACACCCACGGAGATGTTCGCCATTTGGTGGTCATGTATAGCATCAACGTCTTTTTGACTTTTTCTTTGTCAATGTTGGGGATGTTTTTGTGGACCACGAGAAGATTCTGGCGACGTAAAATCCGTGTCGGGCGAGCCGCATTATTTTTAGTTGGATTTTTATTGTGCGGTACAATCTTAGTGATTACGGTTATGGAAAAATTTCTGTATGGAGGATGGGTAACCCTCGTTGTAACGGGTAGTCTTATTGTCGTTTGTTATTTAATTAGGCATCACTATCGCCAGTTACCTAAGGTGTTGGCCAAGTTGTACGCTGAAATTGGAGAAATCCCTGCAGAACCCGATCTTAATATTCCTCCGCTTGATCCTAGCAAACCAACGGCTGCTGTGCTGGTAGGTGGTTATGGTGAGCTAGGGATTCATACGGTACTTAATATTTTTCGCATATTCCCTGGTCATTTTAAAAATCTTATTTTCATTTCGGTTGGAGTGATAGACTCCGGTGGTTTTAAGGGAGAAGATGCGATTGAATCTCTGCGTGCGCAAACCGAAGAGAATCTTAAAAAATATGTAGAATTGGCTAGAAAGATTGGGATCCCAGCGGAATATTTTGTGGGCATTGGGACGGAGGCCGTTGAAGAAGGGGAAAAACTTTGTTTAGAAGTGGCCAAAAAATATCCACAAACTACTTATTTTGCAGGCAAAATTATTTTTCAAAAAGAACGTTGGTATCAACGGCTCTTGCATAACGAGACGGCGCTGGCCATTCAAAAGCGATTGCAGTGGGATGCGAAGACCATGGTCATCATCCCTGCGCGGGTAAGGTAACGGACCTCCCAAAAAGGTCATCTGCGGCGTTGTCCTCGTCAACACGGCCTGCGACGTACTTGCTAGTACGCCTCGGCCGGTCTCCTCAGCCTGCCTTGCATCTGAGCCTTTTTGAGAGGTCCTTATTGGGTTTTATGAAAATTATCACCAAAATATTTTCGACTTGGTTTGGTTTAGGCTTGTTGCCTGGGCCCACCGGCACTTATGGAACCTTAGGTGCGGTGGTGGTTTATTGGTTGGTGCGCGATTTGTCAGTGCTTCATTATGTTTTGGGAGTCGTCATTTTTATTTTTATTGCCAGCTTCTTTTCGCAATTACACGAAAATTTTTCTTCACTGCACGATGACGGCTCGATTGTTATTGATGAAGTCGCAGGGTTTTTAGTGACCATGGTGCTCATTCCTTTTAGTTGGCAACACGTTCTGTTGG
This sequence comes from Deltaproteobacteria bacterium, assembly GCA_016183235.1. NCBI lineage: Bacteria > Pseudomonadati > Myxococcota > Myxococcia > Deltaproteobacteria bacterium. The sequence continues at coordinate 106,963 of JACPFA010000014.1, read as the reverse complement.
GTTTTATTTTGTTTCGTTTATTTGATATTCTAAAACCCTTTCCGATTCGTTTGATCGATCAAAAGTTAAAGGGTGGTTGGGGGGTGGTGTTGGATGATGTGCTGGCGGGGATTTTTGCGAATTTAATATTACGTGGAATCATTTATGCGACGAGCAATGGGTAAGCCCTTCTGGTTGGCGGTGCCTCTCGCGGCGACCTTCATGGGGCCAGCGGGTATGGAAGCCTTCCGGTATAACCGGCTTTCCATACCCGCTGACCCGCATGAAGGGCCCGCCGCTTCGGCAATGCCAACCAGAAGGGCTTACCCATTGCTCGTCGCATAAATAGTCGTTAGTCCTATGAAAAAAAATCATTCTATTACTTGTGAAATCATTGCCATTGGCAACGAAGTATTAGTGGGTGATGTGATCAATAGCAACGCGGCTTTTTTGTCGCAAGCGCTTACCCAACTGGGTTATCAAGTAAAGTATCACAGCACCTTGGGTGACGATGAAGCAACCATGTTGCAAGCCTTTCGCTTGGCAACGAAGCGAGCTAAATTAATTATGGTGACGGGTGGCTTAGGCCCCACTTCTGATGATTTTACTTTGGAAGTGTTCGCTCAATTTTTAAAGGTTCCCTTAAAGCGTGATCAACAAATTGCAAAAAAGATTGAACGTTTTTTTAAAAAATCAGGTCGGGTTTTCACTCCCAATCAACTCAAGCAAGCCGATATTCCGCAAGGCTCGATTGTTTTGGAAAATCCTTTAGGCACGGCGCCAGGCATTTATCGTGCCTATCAACAAAGCCATTTTTTCTTTTTGCCCGGGGTTCCAGCGGAAATGTCTCGGATGTTTTTCAAACGGGTTTTGCCTATCCTCAAAAAGAAAATGCCGGTTCGTCAAAAAGTTTGCACCGAGATATTAAGATGTTTTGGCATTCCCGAAGGCGCACTCGATTATGCCTTGAAAACAGAATTGATGGAACGAGTTCAATTATTAGAGACAAAACTCGCCTTTCAAGTGAAGTTTCCCGATATTTTGTTAAAAATTTCAAGTAGCGGTTCAAGTGAAAGTGCGGTGAAACGTAAACTAAAAACAGCCAAAGCCCGCATTTTAGAAAAGGTTGGGAATTATGTTTATGGAGAGGGTGAACAAGACTTAGCGGTGGTGGTGGGCGAACGCCTAAAACAGTCCGAAAAAACGTTAGCAGTGGCCGAATCGTGTACGGGTGGGTATTTGAGTGATTGGTTGACCAACCAGCCCGGGGCGAGCGATTTTTTTTTAGAAGGGCTTACTTGTTATGCTAATAGTTCAAAAATTTCAAGATGTTGCGTTGAGTCCAGCGTATTAGTTGAACAGGGGGCAGTGAGTCGGGAAGTAGCCATTCAGATGGCCAGTGGAATTCGTAAGCAAGTTGGCGCGGATTTTGGAATAGGAATCACCGGTATTGCAGGCCCCAGTGGTGGGACGGCTGAAAAACCGGTTGGTACGGTTTATGTTGCCATTGCAAGCCAGCATGAAGTTTGGGATAAAAAGTTTGTTTTGCCATTTGGGCGCAAGGCCTTTAAAAAAGTTGTGGCGGCCATTGCCTTAAATAAGCTAAGAAGAATGTTACTTTAAAAAAGGAGTCGCGTGTATGTCGACCGATAAAGAAAAGGCCATAAGCCTTGCGTTAGCTGGGATCGAAAAACAATTCGGTAAAGGTGCTATTATGCGCTTGGGTGATGACCCCTTACCTTTGGCAAAAGTTGGGTCGATTTCGTCCGGCTCCATTTCTTTAGATATTGCTTTAGGGATTGGTGGATACCCCAAGGGGAGAATTATTGAAATTTTCGGCCCTGAATCTTCAGGTAAAACAACTTTGGCCCTTCATGCCATTGCCGAATCTCAAAAACAAGGTGGGGTGGCAGCCTTCATCGATGCCGAACATGCCTTAGACGTGCAGTATGCTAAAAAACTAGGTGTGAAGGTCGAGGACTTACTCATTAGCCAACCTGATACCGGTGAACAGGCCTTAGAGATTTGCGATGCCTTGGTGCGCAGTAATGCGATCAGCGTGATTGTCATTGATTCGGTGGCGGCTCTCGTGCCCCGGGGTGAGATCGAAGGCGACATGGGCGACGCTCAAATGGGGGCGCAAGCAAGGCTGATGAGTCAGGCCCTGCGCAAATTAACGGGCGTGATTCATAAGTCCAATACCTTGGTGGTTTTTATCAACCAAATCCGCATGAAGATTGGAGTAATGTTTGGAAACCCCGAAACAACTACCGGAGGCAACGCCTTAAAATTTTATGCCACCGTGCGCTTAGACGTGCGCCGGATTGGCGCTATCAAACAAGGCGAGCAGAATGTGGGTAATCGCACTCGAGCGAAGGTGGTTAAAAATAAATTGGCCCCGCCCTTTAAAGAAGCAGAATTTGATATTGTTTATGGCCACGGCATTTCGGTTGAAGGTGATTTGCTGGATTTGGCAGCCACCAGTGAAATTATTGAAAAAAGTGGTTCATGGTTTACCCATGGGGCAGAGCGCATTGGGCAAGGGCGAGAAAATGCTAAACAATATTTAATCGAGCACCCTGAATTTTGCCAAGAACTTAAAACCAAGATTTTGGCGCATTATGGGTTGGTGCCTAACGAAACCGATGAGGCTAAGGTGGCTAAGAAAAAAGCGGTCAGCCACTAACCTATTGCCATGAAATCATCACAAATTAGGGAATCTTTCCTACAATTTTTTGAAAAACGTGGGCATCGTGTGGTTAAAAGTTCTAGCCTCATTCCCCAAGACCCCACGTTATTTTTCACCAATGCGGGGATGGTGCAATTTAAACAAGTTTTTACCGGCGAAGAAAAATTGGAATTTATGCGAGCGGCCTCTTCGCAAAAGTGCATGCGGGTTTCGGGCAAACATAACGATTTAGAAAATGTTGGGTACACGGTTCGGCATCATACCTTTTTTGAAATGTTAGGGAATTTTTCATTTGGGGATTATTTCAAAAAAGAGGCGATTATTTACGCATGGGAATTTTTAACCACCGACATGAAAATCCCCAAAGACCGATTGTGGGTCACGGTATTTCGCGAAGATGATGAGGCCCATGATTTGTGGGTGCAACATACCGATATAAAACCAGACCTAATTTTTCGTTTTGATGAAAAAGATAATTTTTGGAGTATGGGTGAAGTGGGCCCTTGTGGGCCATGCTCCGAGATTTATTATGATCATGGCCAAGAATATAGTTGTGGCAAAAAAGATTGTAAGGTGGGCTGTGATTGTGGCCGCTACATGGAGATTTGGAATTTAGTCTTCATGCAATTCGATCGCAAAAGCGATGGGCGTTTAGAAAATTTGCCCAAACCCAGTGTGGATACAGGCATGGGTTTAGAGCGACTGGCCTGTGTGGTGCAAGGCAAACATTCTAATTACGACAGCGATCTTTTTACCGATCTTTTTCGCGCCATCGAAAAAATCAGTGGGGGCCATTATGGCAAGAATGCCGAAACCGATGTAGCCATGCGGGTGATTGCCGATCATTTGCGCGCCTGCACTTTTTTAATTGGAGAAGGGCTGCAGCCCGCTAATGATGGCCGAGGCTACGTTTTACGCCGTATTTTGCGGCGGGCCATTCGTTATGGAAAAAAGTTGGGCTTAAACCAGCCCTTCCTGCATCAACTGGTGCCGGCGGTTGTAGAAAAGATGGGCAAAGTTTATTCTGAATTAGCTCAGAATCAAAAATTTATTGTTGAAGTAATACGTGGTGAAGAACAACGCTTTTTTACTACCTTAGAAAAGGGGCTCGGGTTTTTACAAACCGCATTGGCCGATGTCAAAAAACGTGGGGCTAAAATTTTATCAGGCGAAATTGCCTTTGCTCTCTACGACACCTATGGTTTTCCTCTCGACTTAACCGAGCTTATTGCCACCGAAAATGGTTTGGCCGTTGATGAGGCGGGTTTCACGAAGGCCATGGGTGCGCAAAAGCAAAAGGCGCGGGCCAGTTGGAAGGGGTCAGGGGAAATAAAGTTAGAAGAGGTTTACCTGCAATTGGCAAACCTTGGCGTAAAAAGTAAATTTTTAGGGTATGAGACCTTACAGTCTAAAGGGAAGATTTTGGGTATTATAAAAGAGGGTGCTTTAGTTCAAGCCGCCACAACCGGAGATGAGATTGAAGTGCTCACCGATCAAACTCCCTTTTATGCAGAATCCGGTGGTCAAGTGGGCGATCAAGGTAAGCTTGAAGCCTCTTACGTGCTTGCCCAAATTACCGATACTCAAGCTCCTAAAGAGGGGCTAATTTGTCATCATGTGAAAATCAAACAGGGATCCCTTAAAGTTGGGCAAGAAGTTCAACTCGTGGTGAATGCAGCCGACCGAATAAAGACCATGAACAATCATACAGCCACACATTTGTTGCATGCTGCTTTACGAAAAATTTTAGGTGAACATGTAAAACAAGCAGGGTCGTTGGTGGCGCCCGATCGCTTGCGGTTTGATTTCAGCCATTTTGCAGCATTGACGGCGGTTGAACTAACGGCGGTTGAAGATTTGGTGAACGAAAAAATTCGGCAAAATATCGATGTTCAAAAAAATTGCCAGTCTTATGCAGAAGCCATTGCGGCAGGGGCCATGGCATTATTTGGCGAAAAATATGGCGACCAAGTTAGGGTTTTGAAAATCGCCGATTTTTCAACCGAGCTTTGTGGTGGCACCCATGTGAGTCGTACCGGTGATATTGGATGTTTTAAAATCATTGAAGAAACTTCGGTGGCAGCTGGGGTGCGGCGTATCGAAGCCCTCACCGGCGGGGCTGTCATTGAATATCTGCGAGATTTTGAACAACAATGGTCAGATATTGCCAAAGAATTAAAAGTAGGGCGGGTCGAGGCCCTGGCTAAGGTTCAAAAAATGGCAACCCAACTTAAAAAATTAGAAAGAGAAGTCGTTAATTTAAAAAGTCAAGCGGTCCATGGTTCAGCGAGCGATCCCATGACCGAAGTTAAAGAAGTTGGTGGGGTGCGCTATTTAGCCATTCGCCGCGATATCGATGATGTGCAGGCCTTGCGAAAATTTTCTGATCAATTAAAAAACAAATTGGGGTCAGGCATTACCGTGTTGGGTTCGGCCAGTGGCGCCAAGGCCACCTTGATTGTAACCGTTTCTAAAGATTTAATCAGTCGTTTTAATGCCGTTGAACTTTGCCGAGCGCTAGCCGCTAAAATGGGTGGCTCGGGTGGAGGCAAACCCGATCGTGCCCAAGCCGGCGGCCAAGCCGATGGCTTAGAGGCGAGCCTAGCTCATGTGCCTCAGTTATTGAATCCGTAATGGGGGCGGGGGATCCAGTTCAAAATAACCTGTGCCAGCAGTTCTCCCTTATCTTCTTGTAGAAAATGACCCGCTTGTTGGATGGTGACGTGGTTTTGGTTGCGTGCCCCGGGTATGCGCGACTGAAAGATTTTTTCAATGCCGCGTGTGATGAGGTCACTGTCACTGAACGCTGTCAAAAAGGGTTTGTTCCAATGCGAGAAAATTTCTTTCCACACTTTGCGATTTTCTTTTAATTGAGTGGGCACGAGGCTGGGCATTCTCCGTATCCCTACCTTGTAGCTTTCATCCGGAAATGGTGCCTCGTAGGCGGCTAGCACTTTGGATGGAAGTGTGCGGACCGTGCCTTTTTGAATAATATCTCCTACGGGGAAATCTTCACTGGTTTTCGAATAGGCGACCCAGCGAATAAACGGTCGTAAGGAATAACGTGTGGCATGTTTGCCGATTTCATCAAGGGAGACCTTGCCCTGAAGCCTTACCATCATGCGAAGTAAAACAGGGTTAATTCGTGCCATGATCGTGTTGGCATCGGGCAGGCTGGTGTTAGCCACAATAATTCGTGCAAAGCGATTGGGTTCATTGGCCACAACGCGAAGGCCAATCAAGCCTCCCCAATCTTGGCAAAAAAGCGTGATATTAAAAAGGTCGAGTTTTCGCACAAATTCGGTAAACACGGCAACTTGGTGGGCATAAGAGTAATCTTGTTCTTGGGCGAATTTATCGGAACGTCCAAACCCTACGAGATCGGGGGCAATGACACGCAGCCCTGCTTTTGCAAGAATGGGGATCATGCTGCGATAGAGATAGCTCCAAGTGGGCTCTCCGTGCATTAACAAGATAGGTGCTGCGTTGCACGGCCCTTCCTCTACATAATGGATGCGCAAACCATCACATTCAAGATAATGGGGTGTAAAAGGATAACCTGGCAAGTTTTCAAAACAACGATCAGGTGTTCTTAATATTTTGCGGTTTTGATTTTTCAATCATTCCTACCCTTAGATATTTCCGATGAAGGTCATCGATGGGAATATTACCCTTATCTCTGATCATGATCTCTGATCATGATCAAGATGTCATATTTGAGCCTTTAGCGCTTCGATCTCTCTCTGTAACCGTTCAGCGGTTTTATGACCATTTGCTTTAATTGCGTCATAGTAAGCTTCTTGAAGCCGCTCTAATTTGCCCCCTGTTTTGTTATGGGTTGAGGGATTGCCTGTTCCTTCCTTAACGGGTGCAGGTGCAGTTTCGATGGCATCTTGCCGGCTGAGAGCCTCGAGTCTTTGCCTGATGGATTCTAGTTCATCTTTTATGGGTTGAATCTCATCTTCAAAAATGGCTAATGGGCCTTCTTCAGCCGGGTGTGTTTCCCAAAGTTTTTCCATTTTAGCCCCTGCTGCGTGTAAACGTCGTGCTAATTCTTCCCTTGTTGCCTCTAATCGTTCTTTCATCTTTTTTCGGAGAGCTTGTGGATCGTCGTGAGGGGTAGGGCTTTTTTTGTCATGTCCATGCACTGCATAAGCGCTCTGGGCATATAATTCTTCGAGTGCTTGATCGATAGCATCGATTCTAAGTTTGAGTCTATTAGCGGTGTCTTCATCGCCGTTCGCAGCAAAATCGTCACTGTCATCGAGCAATCGCCTTTTTTCTTCTTTTAATTGTTCGATTTTTCTGTCGGTCTCAGCGATTGTTTGCGCGGTGTCTCCTCGACCTCCTATTCCGTCAGGCGTGACAATGCTAATCAGTGAAATTCCAGGACGTAAAAGAGGAATGCTCGTGGTTGTAGCCACGAGAGGGGTGGGGCCCACTCCAACAAGTTCTGCCAAGGGAGGAGGCATGAAAGAGCCTGGAATTTTAAACTTTAAGGGTAACGCTATACTTGCCACAGCAAAGGCAGGGGCAGCAATCCCTAAAGCCCCTTCGGTTAAGCGTTGAATGTATTCTTGATGGGACATTTCCCCTCGATGAGAGACGGCATAGGCTACCTCTCCACGGCCACCTTCATAAGATGTGCGGGAATACCAAATTGCTTCTCCCATCTGATATAAGAAGTGTCCTAGTGTGGCAAGAGGTCTTTCCGGATGTCTGGTCCCATACTCGGTCGCATTTTTTAAACTGTCAATCAAGCCTTTGACCATGATCTGAAGCCCATAAGATAGGATCTCTGGGGCATCAACGAGATAAGAAATTTTTTTAGGGCCAGGATCCTTATTGAAAAGCGCAACAGATGTCCACCGTAACACAGTGCCTATTTTTTGCCTTTGTTCAGCCCCCCCAGCTTCGTTTGCCTGTTCAAACCCTTTATTTAGAAAGGGGGTTATGGCTTGTGTTCTTTTACGAAAATAGTCTTGCTCTATGCCTGTTTCAGGGTGAAAGTGACAAAGCCACTCTAGTTCCCGCAGTGCTTTATGATAACCATGGGGGTCTGTTATGGCATCATCAAACATGACTCTTTGGTATTTTCCCAAGTCATTACATATAGTTGTTGGATCTGCTGTTGAAGATACACAAGTACGGGTTTGTGAGTTACAAAGATAAAGGGCCATAATTTTCAGTATTTTCCATAAAGTAGTACTTATCGTATTTAATTATATTAAGTTTACAATTATTTACATATTCAATGTATATTTATCATAAAAAAGGCAGTTGAAATTGCCTGTTTGTCATTACGAGCTTATTACGAGCTTAAGCGGGTCCTTCGGCTAAAGCCTCAGGACGACCTTCGGTCGGATTGCTTCGCCCTACTGGTGCAGGGTTCGCAACCGTGCGTTATTTCAGAAGAATCCGAAGAAACATACCGTCAACTGCCGTTTTTAGGTTCATAGCTCATTGCCTTTTTTTTAAGAGTAGAATTTCTAATAGAACGAGGTTGATCATCCCTAAAATAAGCAAGCCTTGTGTCGAAGAAGTGGGAGACTCTTTGAGGTTGAGGCTACAAGAGCCAGAGCCACCTGTGTTTTGATCTTCTTGCAATGGTGGGATCGGCTCTGGTGGTGCAATTTCGACATTGGGGTCGTTGATACCAGAAGCAGGATAAACGCTTGCTGCAGGGGATGTTGGAACGGGTGGAGTTGGGTTTGGAAAAGGTGGAGGTTTAGGAGAAGGTGACGGTTCCGGTGAGGGTTGATCTTCTCTTTGAGGCACAATGAAACTTGGTTGCAGAGGGGCCTGGTTCCATCCTTTATGCGGCACCACTGCATCTTGTGGAAGGGAAGGGTCAATCGCACCTAACCAAGGGGGTTGTTGTTGTGGGATGATGGGCAAACGATAGATTCCGCAGTAAAGGGTGCTTACGTAAAGGCTTTGGTTTGCAATGGCAAGCGAAGTAGTCTGACATTCGAGGCCTGGGTGAGTGGCAAGAGGTAGCCATGGGTTTCGATCATCAGAAAGATCTTTTTGATAAATTCCATAAAAAGTTAAGGCATAAAGGGTATTTTCGGAAAATAAAAGACGACGAACGAACAGGGTTACCCCTCCTTGAAAGTTTGGCAAATCTTCTACAGCGCTCCAAGCTCCCGCCTCACCATTTTGTGAAAAATCTTTTTGCAAGATTTTTCCATCTGAGGTTCCCACATAAAGGGTTTGAGGAGAAGCAGCAAAAGTGAGCACCCCTTGATCTTCTTGGTTTGCTGGATTGAAATCATTTGGTGGCATTTGGTGTTGTTGCCAAGGGCTTTGTGGGTTGTTTAAGTTTTTCTCAAAAATACCACGATCCGTTCCTGCATAGAGGCGGCCGTGAAAAACAATAAGGGCATTGATGATTCCTAAAGTGCTGGGATTTGCTGGAGTATCGACTCGTCTCCACTGCTCATAGGGGTGGTTGAGAGGGAGGTTTAGGTTTTTAGCAAAGACACCATCATTGAAGGTACCTATATAGAGAACAGAGTCGCTATAAGTAAGGGAACGAATGCTAGAGCGAAATGGTATGTTTGAGGTGGGGAAGGCGCGCCAAGGCCCTTGGCCAATCTTTTGAAACATGGTTCCGTCGACTCCTCCAGCGAATAGGCCATGCGATGGCACATCGAGCAATGTATGAATATAATGACTTTGAACCCCTCGATTTTTGGCAGTCCATCCTGCGGGTGGATCATTCAGGTCAAACATGTAAATACCGGACGTTGTTCCTGCATAGAGCTTGTTCCACAAAACTATTAAGGTATTCGTTTGATCGAGAACGCGATTCGACGAGATTAGCTCCCACTGGCCTTGGGCATTGCGAAGATCCTTTTTGAAAATTGCCGAACCGTTGGCGACAAAAAGTAGCTGATGATCGAAAGTAAAGGCGTCACAGGATCGATCAAAAACCCTTTCTAGTGGGCTTAGAAGATCCTGATTATTTAAGTCCTTGCGGTACAACCCATTCGAGGCACAGATGTAAAGTTGACGATTTTTAAGGTGTAACTTGAACCCAACAATATGGGCGTTATACGGTTGCACTTCACCAGGTGCAGCCCTTACTTCCACCCAAGGGCTTGAGTCGTGGACATTTTTTCTAAAAATCCCCTGCTGATGTGTGGCAAGGTAGAGAAAGGGTTTTGCATAAATTAACCTCTGTGCGTCGAGTGCTGCGGGTAGCCCCTGTAAAGAAAGCGGCTGCCAAGGGTCTTGTAGGTAGCCTGTACTTCGTTGGAAGATTCCATCATTCTTAATCACGTAGATCTTACGATTGGAGTGAGTGACGGCGTAGACCTCACCCCCTAAGGTTTCCTGAGCAAGGGACACCCAATCACTCTGCTGCTGACGCAATGTTTTTTTGAACAGACCCGAACTTGTCCCAACATAAACCACACCTGTTTGCGCATCGATGTCGATCGAACGAATATTGCCTAACATGGGCTGACCAAGGCGTTGCCATTGATCGGGGTTGGTTTGCAGGTCGAGTTGATAAAGATAACCCCCTTCACCGGCCGCAAATAGGGTTTGCTGGCCATCATGGGTAAGGAATTTTATCTCTCCACCTTCGGGCCCATCAGGTGTCCAAGTCACCTGAGCCTCTGCGGTTGGGAAAGAAAACCCCAGTAAACCCAATAACAAAACCATGGTTCGTTTTATATTTTTATAGTTTCTTTTCATAAGTCATTTCCTTTTTGCCCCTTATTCTTTCTGTCCAAAAAGAAGAGCAAAAATCTCGCCAAAGTATGGCAACTTGAAAATTTTTTTAAAATATATAGTATTTTCAATAAGTTATAAGATTAAAAATCTGGTGATGAATCTTTCTCATAGCGGGCAGACAAACAAAAAATGACTCACTTTGATACAGGGGTGGGATCATGCGCTTAACACTATAGTGGGGGATTATTCGATCAATCCGGCTGCGCGAAGGGCTGATTGATAGTTTAGCTCGGCTTGCTGGCGAAACTTCTCAGAGTCAGCACGGGTGATGGTCATAAGGCGTCTGGGCGATATGACTCCTACTTGTACGGCACTCAACCCAAATTCACCGGCTTCGACCTTGCCGTTAAGGTTTTTATCGTGGATGGATGCGATGATGAATGGAAGATCTTTGGGGCCAGGAACGATGGTTTGAAATTCAAGAGAGGCGCTCTTGTGTTGGACGGGGGTGAGTTCGGCATTTTCAGAGGAGAGTTCAACACTACTCCATTGGTAAAATCGATAATGTAACCCTAATGGGAACCCCGAAATCTTTTCAAGCAATTCTCGTTCTCGAGGAATGTTATTAGAGTTGCTACTACCAGTGAAAGGTGGAAAGTGGCAGTTGATCTCACGTGTCTCAAAAGTAAGAGGGGTGGGTGCATAATCGTTTTTTTTCTCGCATGATTCTTTCCACCGAAGTGATTCTATATTCCCGCTACGAAGCAGCCCTTGTATCTTCTTTGATATCGTCACCATAACTTTCCTCCATCAATATTTTTAAGTTTCATTTTCACGGCCCATCTCTTTCCTTCTTCCTTCCCGAAAGGAAAGCAAATACCTTGCCAGAGTGTGGTGGTTTCAAAATATTTTTTTAAATAGATAGTATTTTCAGGAAGTTAACCAATACAAGATCAGACAGACAAAGTTTCTTCGCAGCAGGCAGGCAAGCAAAAAATGACTCACTTTGATACAAAAGTGGAGCCTTTGATCGCTGAGTTTCCATTTTTTTGATTCAAATTATGTTCAGTTTTGATACAATCGTTAATAGATGATTAAAACTCAGCTTATAGCTAATCGCTATGAAATAATTAGGGAATTAGGCAAAGGTGCAGGAGGAGAGGTTTGGCTTGCCAAAGACTGTTCTAAAAAATCACTAGTAGTGGCCTTGAAGATCCTTACTTTACCCGCCATGGATTCGGCCAAGTTTCGGGCCTTTCAGCAAGAATGCCGCTTGCTCCAAGGGCTCGACCATCCTCATGTGGCTCGTCTGTATGATTATGGCCAGGATGGCGACCGTCTCTACTATAGTTCTGAGTATGTCGAAGGCTCCGATATCGTCAGTGAAGCCAAGGTGCGCGATTGGAACGCTGTATTTAGGCTCATCGTTCAGGCAGCATGGGCCTTGCAGTATTTACACGATCAACATGTCATCCATCGCGACCTTAAAACCCACAATATCTTGGTGGGGAAGATTCACCGTGAAAACGAAGCGGATGAAAAGAATCGTTTACAGTTAAAGGTCATCGATTTTGGTTTGGCTACCCTGTTGTCAACACAGGCGCTTGGTTCGACCCCCGTGGGGAGCCTTGACACCATGGCCCCTGAAATTTTGCAAGGCAAGGCCTATGATCATCGGGCCGATCTTTATTCCTTGGGCGTGGTTTTTTACGAAATGGCCTTGGGTAAGCTTCCAGCCGAGCAACAGGGGCGCTTTGCTGACTATTTGGAAAAACTGACTTTCGAAAAAATCGATCTTGAGCCCTTACGGCAAGGGGACACCCCCCGCGGGGTGGTGGAAATCATTGCCCGATTGGTGCAAAAAGATCCTTCGCAACGCCTAACCCAGGCAAGTGACATCATTCGTATCCTCAATGAATATGAGAAAGAGACATTTCCCCTTGTATGGGCGCCGCCTTCTTCTCCCCAGACAACGACCCACAAAAAACAAAAATCCTATCCCGTCTCCTTGTCTAGCACCGAGGCACTGCAAGAGCTGCAACGATTGGCGCGTTCGGGCGACAAGACCGGGGCTTGGGCATTTGCCGAGCCTTATCTCCAACAAATCCATGCCTGGAAAAACAAGCAAGAGGTGGAAGACTTTTTTGCAAGTGCGATTCATGGTTTGATTGAACAAGGTCGATTTGTTGAAGCTCAAAACTGCCTCCGGCAAATGCAGAACCATCCTTTATTGGTTGGAAAACCTTCTTTAGAAAGTGAACTGATGCGCGTGGACTTAGCCTGTCACCAAGGACATTTGGCTTTAACAGAAGAGATTCTTGCCAAGATACCTTCTGGTTGGTTTGAAGAGGCCCCTTTTGAAAAACGAACCCGTTATGAGCACTTTTCTGCTTTAGTAGCACAAGCGAAAAAGGATTTTTCAAAGGCCGTTCAACACTATGCCGCGGCTGCCAAGTGGGCAGCGAAAGCAGAAAGAAAAGATAACGAGGCAAGTCTGTTGGCCAATGCGGGAACGTTGCAATTTGATCAAGGCAACTGGCAAGAAGCCTACCAGCTTTTTCAACAGGCCTTAACTCTTGCCCGCGAACTCGATCACAAAACACTTGTGGCGACCCTTACCAATAATTTGGGTAATATTTACCTCTATTTTGGTCGGTGGAGCGAGGCCGAGCAGGCCTTTTCTGAATCGTTGCAGCTTGCCCAACGGGAAGACCTAAAACCCTTGCAGGCCTACAACCTTTATCTACTTTCAGTGAGTGAAGAGGGAAAGGGCAATTGGGAGCAGGTAAAACGCTATCTTGATCAGGCCTTAGCCTACGCCATGAGTCTCCAAGATGCCCAGCCTATCTTACAGGCTCTATTGGCACGAGGCTATTTTGAATTGCACCAATGTGACTTTAATACCTGCCATAAGACTTTGGCCGAGCTTCGCTTTCGCGCTACCACGGCATCACAACGGCATTATTTACTCCAAGCCGATTGGTTAGAGGCAAAGCTACGTACAGCTCAAGGTCGAGTCGAAGATTCCCAAATTGATCAATGGCTTCAGGAGGTGAAGGAGGATGCCAATCAGCGAGGCATGCACATCTCCCTTTGGCAGATGTATGTGGATAGTGCGGAGTTGGCTTTTGCCCGCGGCAATTGGCAAGCGGCTCAGCACGATTATGAAACGGCCTTAAAGATTTTAAACAAACTTTCATTAAAGGTGCCAGGTGAATTTCGAGAGAGTTTTTTTAGAGATCGCAAAAAAGAAAAAGTGAAGGCAGCCCTTCGCAAGTTTGAAGTAGAACCCAAGCCCATTGAGGAGGAGCCTATGGAATTTCCTTTTCAAAAATGGATTCAGATTAATCGTCGGTTGTTGGTGCGGCAAGGCCTAGACCCGCTTTTAGCCGAGATCCTTGATGCAGCGATTGAACTCACCGATGCTGAACGTGGTTTTGTGATTCATTCGGAAAGGCAAGCCTTCGAGGTGCGGGCGGCTCGTAATCTCGACCGCGAGACCCTGCAAAAAGAAGAAGAAAAATTTAGTTATACGATTGCTCAGGAGGTGATGCACAAGGGTGCTCCGGTGGTGGTCTTTGATGCCCAACAAGACGAACGCTTTTCATTGGCACAATCGGTTTTGACTTTAAAACTGCGTTCGGTGCTTTGTGTGCCTTTGCAATCGGGTTCACGAACGGTAGGCCTTATTTATCTCGACAATCGTTTTCGAGAAGGGGTGTTTGAAAAACAACACCTTTCGCTTATCGAAGCCTTGGCTGATCAGGCAACGCTTGCCCTTGAGCATGCCCGTTTGCACCAAGAAAATGCCGAAAAGATCGAAGAACTCAAAAAATCAAAGACGTTGATTGAAACACTGAACAGTCGTTTGCAAAAAGATTTGGGAGAGACCTCAGCTAATTTAGAGGCTATGAAGGAGAACCTCAAACGCCAGAACGAAGAGATAGCACTGTGCTATACTTACGACAAAATCATTGGCGAAAGTGCGGCCATCAAGAACGTCTTGAAGACCATCGATCGCATGATGGATTCGGATATTAATGTTTTTCTTCACGGTGAAACCGGCACCGGCAAAGAATTGTTGGCCCAAGCCATTCATTATCATGGGCCGCGTAAGCACGGGCCTTTTATTGCCGAAAATTGCACAGCACTTTCTGAAACGCTATTAGAGAGCGAGCTGTTCGGTCACACCAAAGGGTCGTTTACGGGTGCCCACACAGACAAAATCGGTCTTTTTGAGATGGCTCATGGTGGAACGCTTTTTTTAGATGAGGTGGGTGATATGGGGCTTTCCATGCAGGCAAAGCTATTAAGGGTGATTCAAGAAGGCGAGGTGCGTCCCGTTGGTGCAAAGGACTATCGCAAGGTAGAGGTTCGGTTGATCTCGGCCTCCAATAAAGATTTGAAAGAATTGATGGCCCAGGGCAAATTTCGGCAAGACCTCTACTATCGAATCAAGGGGATCCAGATCAACCTGCCGTCCCTTCGTGAACGCCGGGAGGATATTCCCTTGCTCATCGGTTATTTTCTTGCCGAAGAGGCTAAAAAAGCCAAGGCTAAGAAAGTGAAAATTTCAAAAGAGGCGTTGAAGATTCTTATGGATTATGACTGGCCTGGCAATATTCGTGAACTTCAAAATGAAATCCATCGGGCTATTGCTATGGGGGCTTCGAAGATTTCGGTCGACCTGCTTTCCTCCCACCTTCGCGAGGTGCGACATGAAACGCTTTCTAAAAAAGGCTTAGATGGTCTGATTGCCGAGCTTGAAAGACAAACCATCCTCGATGCCATGAAGAAATCACGAGGCAATAAAGTTCGCGCCGCAAAGCTATTGAAGATTGGTCGGCGTACATTATATACTAAGTTGAGTCTTTATGGGATTGATGCTGAAAGTTGAAATACGATGAAACCCCTTTTTTTATTGAGCGTTTGGGTCGTGATTGCAAGTATCTTTTCTTGTGGTCCGCAAGAACCCACAGGTCCAACGCAGGGTACGGGCGTGGGATTGGGGGGAGGGCCAACGATCATAGAAGGCCCCGGGCCAGCTGATCCTGGTGAGGGCGATCCTAACCAGGGTGGTCTGAAGCTTATGGGGCCAGGGCAGGGTGGTGCATTAGGCCCTGATGAGCGTCCCATGATCGGGGCCGGGGTGGACCCTACCTGCCAACTGGGTGCAGTGATAGTTGTAGATCCCGAGACAGGCAAGAAGAAATGTCAATGTGTTCCAGGTACGGTTCGACATGAAGATACAGCGGGGATTTCTGTTTGTGTGTGTCCTTTGGGTGATCTGGTGAGGGAAAATCCTCGAACGGGTGAACTTTTACCTTGTCGAGAGGAAATCGTTGCCGAAACGAACCCAACGGTTGATCCAGAACGTACCGCCATACCTGTTGCGGGGCCAAGCGAGGAGGGGGCAGATCCCGATGCTCTCCCATTTGCGTGTCGAACCATTTTGTATATTGACGAACGCCTAGGAAGCAAGCCAGTCACCTGCTGTAGTGCTGAGGAGTGTCGCCGGCTTGAGAATGAGCCCCAAAGGCGACGGGTCTTGCAACAGGCCCAAGAAAAGTTATTTGAGTATCCTTGGTGGCAAGTTCGAGAAAAGGAACGTTCCCCCCTATCCCGATAATGATTTTTTCATCCTATTTCTATCCGTGGCTGGCCGTTAATTTCAAATACATTTGGGCTTTTTCGTAGTGGGGGTATTCTTTCGAAATCTTTTTCCATTCTTCGATGGCCTCTTTATGTTTTCCGGTGGCATAAAGGGTCACGCCTCGTTCGATACGAGCCGATAAAAATTTAGCATTTTCTTTTACGATGTTACTCAGTTCTTTTAAAGCTTGGGTATAATTGCCAGAGTCGCGCAAACAAATAGCATGCTTAAGCCGAATGTCGTAAAAATGGGGGGCAAGCTTCAATGCCTTGTTGTATTCTTCAATGGCTTCTTGGTAAAACCCGATCCCCTTATACATATCTCCCACCATATTATGTTGATTAGCCAGTTTGTCCCGCACATTAGGGTCCATCTTGCCTTTGCCACCAGCCTTGCTTTTAGCCTTCACCTTTTCAAACAAGACCCGTGATTTTTTATATTGACCCAGGTCATTATAAAGCACGGCCAAATTCATCATGGCTTCGGTGTATTTGGGATTAATATGCAGGGCTTTTTCAAATTGATGGATGGCGTCGCTAAATTGACCATGGTTGTGGGCAATGACCCCTAGCATGTTGTGAACATCAGCAAAGCCATTTTCTTTTTCCACCAATTTTTGCAAGATGGGTAATGCCAATTCATACTCTTGGTTAACAAAATATTGTTTCCCTTCTTGAAAGAGTTTGCGGCTTTCATCCATGGTGGTCTCCTAATAATTTTTTGCTAAGTTTTTTGGCAAACCGACTGCTGGGATATTTTTCTAGAAAAGAAGTTGCTAATTCGCGGGCTGCGTCCATGCGATCTAATTTAGCATAGGCCATCGCAATGTGATAGTGAGCATCTTTGGCAATGGGTAGGTCGTGAAATTCTTCCATGATAATGCGAAAACGTGGGATGGAAGCTCGAAATTCGCCGGTGCGATAATAAAAGTAACCTACATAAAAATGCTTTTTGGCCTCGCGGTTGCGCATTTGATTGTATTTGGCTGATGCCATGTAGGCATAAGAGCTTTGCGGAAAATACTCTACCACCTTGTGAAAACTATCGGTGGCATCTTTGATATAGGTTTGATCGCGGTCAATGGCCTTAGGCATTTCTTTTTCATAACAAAGGCCCATGCGGTAATAAGCATAGTCTAATTTTTCGCTAGCAGGATTCGTTTGAGCAAAAACTTTATAGCTTTCTGCGGCCAACAAGTATTCTTTTTTTCGATAGTAGTTGTCGCCAATATTGAGTTCAGCTTCTTGAGAATAAGTGGAGTTAGGGAATTGGCTTTTATAAATTTGCAAACACTCCACCGCTTCTTCAAAATGCTTCTTTTCGCTTAAGCGCAGACATTTTTTCAAAGCTTGTGCCTCGCTATCACGCTCATTAATACGAGCCAACTTTTTTTGCACGCATCCCGTGCCAAGCAAGATGATAAAAAACAACATCAAGGTTCTTCGAAAAATCATGAGGCAGATACTATGAAAGTCCTCACCTCTCTGGCAAGCTTAAAATAACGATGTCATTCAGAGCCCAGCAGGGCTCTATGTCATTGCGAGCGGTGTCATCCCCGCGGAGGCGGGGATCCATGATGGAAAAGCAATCTTCTTTTTTATTCTTCAATTCATTTACACATCGCTGCACCTAAAAAGCAAGGGATGCGACTTTGCAGTTGAGTTAGCTTTTTCGACCCGGCGCTCCATCGCCGACCCTCATGGGGCTGGCCGGCATGGAATCCTTCCGGTATAACCGGCTTTCCATACCGGCCAGCCCGCATGGGGGCCACGGCGCTTCCGCGATGGGTCGAAAAAGCTAACTCAACTGCAAAGTCGCATCCCTTGCTTTTTATATCTCTCAAATATTTGAGAAGAAGTCTTTTCAGGGTAGGGGGAGGTCAAGGGAGAGCCTTTCAGCGCATCTATGAAAAAGCCGGTCGGACTATGGCAGTTTCTGTCATTGCGAACCCAACAGGGTGAAGCAATCTCTTCTGCCTAAGCGATGGGATTGCCACGCTCGTTATCATGGGTCCCCGCCTTCGCGGGGATGACACCGCTCGCAATGACAGAAACTATCATAGGCCGACCGGGCGCGTGCTCTCCATTGGCCTCTCCCTACCTCAAAAAGACGTGGCTCTATTTACAAATAAAATTGAAAATACCTTTGTTTGATTTGGTATTGCCATAAGTGTATTTTTTGAGTAATTAGGCGGCATTATGAGGAAATATCTGATTTTCCTGTTGCTGTGTCTATGGAGTAGCGGCACGGTTCAAGCCGTGGGGTGGTTTACCCCTTCTTATCCAGGTTCTTTTTCAGACCTGATCAAACGGGTTCAACCCGCCGTTGTGAACATTAGCACGACCAAAACGGTTAAGTTACGCAGCCCCTTTGACGAATTTTTTCGGCAGCACTATGGTCTGCCCCCGCGCAACCGTCGGCAAAATAGTTTAGGTTCAGGTTTTATTATTGATAAAGACGGGCATATTTTAACCAACAATCATGTGGTGATGGGGGCCGATGAAATTATCGTGAATCTGTCTGATGGCAGAACGTTTCAGGCTAAAGTGATAGGGAAAGATTTGCGCACCGATATTGCCGTGATTAAAATTTCGGCCAAAGGTGATCTGCCTACCGTTCAACTGGGTGATTCCGATGTGGTGCAAGTAGGCGATTGGGTTTTAGCCATCGGCAATCCCTTTGGTTTAGGTCAAACCGTCACTGCCGGGATCATCAGCGCTAAGGGCAGGCATATTGGGGCTGGCCCCTACGATAATTTTATTCAAACCGATGCATCGATCAATCCTGGTAATTCAGGGGGGCCCTTGTTTAACCTCAGTGGTGAGGTGGTAGGGCTTAACACAGCGGTGGTGCAAAGTGGCCAAGGTATTGGCTTTGCCATCCCTATCAACCTGGTGAAGAATTTGGCGCCCCAGCTCATTAAGGGAGGAAAAGTCGATCGTGGTTATTTGGGAGTGAGTATTCAAGAAGTACCCTCAGATTTGGCCAATGTTTTGGGGATCGAAAATGGCCAAGGCGCCATGGTGGCCGATGTGGTGAAGGGTAGCCCTGCAGCCCTAGCCGGCATGGAACCTGGTGATATTGTAACAGAATATGATGGTCGTGCCCTCAATTCAGCAGGCGATTTGCCTCTTTGGGTCAGCGATACCCCGATTGGCAAGACGGTTGAAATCAAGTTTTTAAGGCGTCATGAGCACAAGGCGATTACGGTAAAAATTGGCAATCTTACCCAGGTGGGAGATATTTCGTAGCGACTGTTGTTATCCCGGGCTTGACCCGGGATCCATTACATACATATATAGTCAGGAAGGAGAGTAGGTTTTTCGAGGTGAGGTAAAGGCCGTGGTATCTGTTGCGTTCGTCTGTCCATCGCAAGTCTGTCCTGCATTGGGGTCTGGCCCAGTCGCTTCTTTTGATAAACAATTACTCAATTTAGTTGTTAATCAATTAGCCCTCCATTTAGAAAAGTCAGCCGGCCCTACCGATGCAACCGAGGCATTATTGGCTAGGGTGCAACCAGCCTACCGCTGCGCCGAAACCTTTGGGCAGTTTTTATTTTTTCTCAATCCCACCTTTGCTGCTCAATTGCGTCAAAATGTCGGAACAAAATTTTTTGCCGAATTAAGCGATATTATTCACTCGCCCAACGAAGAGTTAGCCATTCAATCGTTAACCAATCTTGTGCAGCGATTATTATTAGCCGAAGATTTGGCGAGTAGCGATGCCCTAACGCAAGCCATTTTGGCTTTAAAACCCGAAACGTTTGCCGGGCAACAAGCCCTTAAAATAGCTCAAAAACGCTTGGCCATTTTGTCGGGAAATGGCTCCTTTGTTGAATCGCTACCCATGAGTGCAGCTCACCTTTTCAATGTAGGGAGCGACCCTAAGTTTTGGGTACCCATGGTGTTAGCCGGGCCTGTTGGCCAAGTGGTTAGGGCAAAAACAGCTTTAGGTGTAGGGAGGACAGGGGTTGCCTGGCTGGGCCGTGGCACCATAGGCCGGGCCTTAGTGGCAGGGAGCACAGGCATTGCTTCGGAAGTAGGCGTTGCTACCCTGGGCTCCACGAGTCTTGCCTATTGGGATGGCGACTCCCAAGCCTTCCATCATTTTGGCGAACGTTTACAACACATGGGTTTGGCGGTTGCGGTCTTTCGGGTCACCGGTTTGGGCGCTCAATGGGGGCTTGCTCAAGTGGGCAGTACTAGTTTAAACCCCTGGGCAATGGTGGCTCGTAAAGCCGTGCCTCATGTCACTCAAGGAAGTGCTTTGGGTGCTTTGCAGGTCGTTGAACAGGGCTTAGGCTGGCAACCTCAACGTGGAGGCGGGTGGCTCATGGCCGATGTGCTTACGCAATGGGGTCATTTGAATTTGCTGGGCCCGGTGACCTATGATCTACAGCCCTTATCTTTGAGGAAATATTTAGGCAAATTACATTGGGATATGGTTAAGGTGCCAGGTCTTGGCGAGCCGAAATGGGCGTGGCAAACCCCGGCAGGGCCTTTTATAAGTCAAATGTCAGGGAAAGGTACAGAACCAGCCAGCCGACCTGGGGCCCACTTATTTCCCAAAGGTAAAAAATCTTCTTGGCCATCTCGTCAATTCTCAAAATTGGATTTAGATGCTATCGCCGGTCCTTTGGAAGAGGTTCCTCCTTTCTATAGCAATTATTTTTCGATATTTCGAGCGAATGCAGAAAGAGTTTATCGACATTTTACCAGGGCAGGGGTTGACTCTGCCGAAATCAGAAGGGATTTACAACAGCTCAGTGTTTCATTCAACACATTAGATGCTATGTTACCCAAGGGCGCTAGATCGCGATATCGTGCTTTGCTACTTCACGATATCAACAATTCCGTCGCGGTTTTGAAGGGGTATGCTGAACTGCTGCCTGGTGGAAAGCAACTCAGTCCCGAACGTTTAAAAGATATAGAATTTAATTATTATCTTATCGATGACTTGTTTAGTCTTGCTTCGGGAAGGATGCCCACCCAAAGGGCAATTCAGTGGGGTGAACTAACGCATCGTGTCTCTGAGTATTTAAGCTCACAGGCTCAAGTGACTGTCCGCCTTCACTATCGGGAATCTTCAGGTTACCCTGGCTTGGTCTTTCTAGCTTTAAAAAATTTGGCAGTTAACTCTGTAGCTTATCAAAATCCGGTGGTACCGCTTCGAGTGAATTTGGAAGTTTATCGTCATTGGGTGAAATACGAAGATAATGGCTCAGGCATTCCAACCAAGTTCTTGGGGGACTTATTGGAGTTTGGCAATAGGGCTGGTCGAACCGATGATGCCGGGACTGGGGTTGGAACTTATGCGGTTGCTAAGGCGGTGGCGGTTCATGATGGGGCCCTTCGAATTGAATCGGCGGTAGGGAAGGGCACTCGCTTTGAACTGCGTTTTGGGCCTTTGAGATCTACGCGTGCAGATTATCCCCCTCAAATCATGATGCCTAATGATAGTACTCAGAGCTTACAAGAGCCATCTGTGCAGAAGTGGGGCCGTGATCAATTACCCCAGTTGTCTGAGAGTACTTTCTCCTTAGGGTACGGGAATAGGGTTGCAGATTGGGAGAGATTTGTGGCGAGAGAGCTGCAACTTTTGCCCACTGATTCTGTGACGGTGCGAGTAGGTACAGGGGGTCCCAGCATTCCAGAAGGTTTGGCACGACAGATGTTACAATTATGGGTGCAGAATGCCCGAGAATATGCTCCCCCTATTGTCAATGGGATTCCAACCCAAGAGCCAAGGCAGCGCTGGGCTCAAATGGCTATCCAAGTGGATCCGCAGCGGATCATATATCAAGATAATAGTGTTGGAATGACCCCCTCACGAGAGCAGCAATTACAACAAATTGTTGGTTCTTTAGGGGGTACCCTGCAAATTCAGTCGGTACCAGGGGTTGGGACACGGTATGAAATCAACTTCCCCATGCTTCATTAAAATCACCTTGACTCCACCCCTTATCATCCCCATTTGAAAATATATGCGCTTTGACCGCTTTACCTTAAAATCCCAAGAAGCCATGGAGGCCATGGCCAAATTGGCCACGGAATATGGCAATCAAGAATTACAGGTCGAGCACTTGCTTGCCGTATTATTGGCCGATGACGAGGGCTTGGGCCCTACCTTATTAAAAAGGTTTGGGGCTAGCCCGGCTAGCCTGCATGCCAGTGTTTTAAAAGAAATTGCTAAATTCCCTAAGGTGCAAGGGCTGGGTGATCATTATCTTTCTGCTCATTTAAAAAAAATATTGAATCAGGCAGAAATTGAGGCAAGTCAGCTCAAAGATGAATATGTCAGCGTTGAACATTTTCTTTTAGCCATCTTAGAGACACCTGGCACCTTTTGTGCAAACTTATTGCAGCAACATGGCCTCAACAAAAATAAATTATTACAAGTGTTAAGTGAAGTTCGCGGGAGTCATCGCGTGACCGACCAAGCCCCCGAAGGGAAATACCAAAGCCTAGAAAAATATACTCAAGATCTCACCGCTCAAGCTAAGGCTGGGAAATTAGACCCGGTGATTGGCCGAGATGAAGAAATCAGGCGCATCATGCAAGTGCTCTCCCGGCGCACTAAAAACAATCCGGTGTTGATTGGCGAACCTGGGGTAGGCAAAACCGCCATTGTGGAGGGTCTGGCCCAACGCATTGCCCATGGCGATGTGCCCGAGTCCTTGAAAAATAAGCGGTTGCTGGTTTTTGATTTGGCCGGTTTATTGGCAGGCACTAAGTATCGGGGTGAATTTGAAGATCGGCTTAAAGCCTTGTTGAAAGAAATCAAATCTGCCGGTGGCGAGATTATTTTGTTTATCGATGAGCTGCATACCTTAGTAGGGGCCGGCAGTGCCGAAGGTGCGATGGATGCTTCTAACATGCTCAAACCCATGCTGGTGCGGGGTGAATTACGCTGCATTGGTGCCACCACTTTAGATGAATATCGTAAACATATTGAAAAAGACCCCGCCCTCGAGCGCAGGTTTCAACCCACTTTGGTGGGTGAGCCTACGGTGGCTGATACCATTGCCATTTTGCGTGGTTTAAAAGAGAAATACGAAGTTCATCATGGGGTGCGTATTAAAGACGATGCTCTAGTGGCTGCGGCCATGCTTTCCGATCGTTACATCTCCGATCGTTTTTTGCCCGACAAGGCGATTGACCTGGTTGATGAAGCGGCAAGTAAGATTCGCATGGAAATCGACAGCCTGCCCACCGAAATTGACGAGATCGAGCGTAAAATTCGCCAGCTCGAAATAGAGCGGCAGGCTTTAAAAAAAGAATCGGGTAAAGAGGCCAAAGCGCGACTTAGCGATTTAGAAAAAGACCTAGCCAACCAGCGTGAAAAAAATCAAACCCTCAAAACACAATGGCAAAGTGAAAAAGAGGCCATCACGCAAATTCGTCGGGTGAAAGAACAAATTGAAAAAGGAAGGGGTCAGGTTGAACTAGCCGAGCGCAAAGCCGATCTTAATTTAGCCGCCGAGCTTAAATACGGTAAAATTCCTGAACTAGAAAAACAGCTCCAAAAATTTAATGAAAATCTCACCGTCTTACAAAAAGAAAAGTCGATGTTGAAAGAAGAGGTCGAAGAAGAAGACATCGCCGAAGTGGTTTCTAAATGGACCAAAATCCCGGTTTCAAAAATGATGATGGGTGAAATGCAAAAACTCATCCATATGGAAAAACATCTAAGCGGCCGCGTGGTAGGCCAAGACGAAGCCTTGGCCAAAGTGGCCAATGCCGTACGCCGCAGCCGCGCTGGTTTGCAAGACCCTAATCGCCCCATCGGGTCCTTTTTGTTTTTGGGCCCCACCGGGGTGGGTAAAACCGAAACTGCTCGCACTCTAGCCGATTTTCTTTTCGATAACGAGCATGCCATCGTGCGCCTCGACATGAGTGAATATATGGAAAAACACGCGGTTAGTCGGCTCATTGGCGCCCCGCCTGGTTATGTGGGTTATGAAGAAGGTGGGCAACTCACCGAGGCCGTGCGCCGCATGCCTTATTGTGTGCTACTTTTCGATGAAATCGAAAAGGCTCACCCCGATGTGTTTAATATTCTTTTGCAGATTTTAGACGATGGCCGCTTAACCGATGGGCAAGGCAGAGCCGTCAATTTTACCAATGTGGTTTTAATTATGACCAGCAATGTCGCTACCACGGCACTTAAAACTACTTTTAAGCCAGAATTTTTGAATCGCATTGATGAAATCATCATTTATCAATCGCTCGATGAAAAACAAATTCGTTCCATTGTTGATATTCAACTTGCGCGTTTAGCCAAGCTGTTAACTACTAAAAAATTGAGCATTAAAGTAGAAGACCAGGTAAAAGAATTTTTTGCCCAAGAAGGTTATGACCCCAATTATGGGGCCAGGCCCTTAAAACGCACTATCCAACGCTATTTGCAAGATCCCCTGGCGTTAAAAATTTTGGAGGGAGAATTTAAAGAGGGAGATAAGATTGAAGTGAGTTTAGACAAAGCAAAACAGCTCCAATTAAAAAAACTATAAATGGTAACTCCAACAATCCCGAATACTCTTTCCCTAAGACTGAGGCGTTGCGTAGATATCAACAAAATACTTGCAAGTAAATTGTATTTATATACAATTTACTTATGCCCTCTTTTGGCTCTGAAACACGCTACTTATTTCCTTTTATTATAGAAGATCTCCAAGAAAAGATGGTGTTTTTGGGGGGGCCTCGCCAAGTGGGGAAAACTACTTTAGCAGAGACCCTACTTCATAACATTCCTGGGCAGTACTATAATTGGGATAAACTTGGGCAACGCAATGCTGCGCTTAAGGGCCAGTGGGCTCCGAAATCGAACCTTATTGTGTTAGATGAATTTCATAAATATAAAAAATGGAAAACCTGGCTGAAGGGTGAATATGATACTTTAAAAGGGAGATTTAAATTTCTCCTTACCGGTAGTGCAAGGCTCGATCTTTACCGTCGTGGCGGAGATTCCCTTCAAGGTCGCTATCATTCTTACCGGCTCCATCCCTTCTCACTTGCAGAAATTCATGCCTTAAAATTACAAACCAATCCCTTTCAACCCCTTCAGTTTCGTTCTGGGCATTGGATTTCTGATTTTAAAATGCTGCTTCGTTATGGCGGATTTCCGGAACCTTTTGTTAAACAGAATGATCGACATTGGAGGAGATGGCAACAAGAAAAAATTGAGCGTCTTTTAAAAGAAGATATCCGTGATCTTACGGTTATCCAAGATGTTGGTAACTTGGCTCTCCTTGCTGATCTGCTTCCTTCGAAAATTGCTTCTATCCTTTCCATCAATTCTTTAGCAGAAGATCTGGGGGTCAATTTTAGAACGGTGGCCCACTGGTTTGATGTGTTTGAACAATTTTATTACTGCTTTCGCATTCCGCCTTACCAAACTCGGAAAGTGGCAGCTGTCAAAAAAGAAAAAAAGTTGTATTTGTGGGATTGGTCTTCAATCAAAAATGAAGGTGCCAAACTTGAAAATATGGTTGCTAGCCATCTACTTAAATTCTGTCACTACCTTGTAGATGTAGAAGGTTACAAAGCAGAGCTTCATTTTTTGAGAGATTCAACAGGAAAAGAACTTGATTTTTTGATTACCATCGATCGACAGCCTTGGTTTGCAGTGGAGGTAAAAAATCATGACACTCAAATTGCCTCTTCACTTTATTATTTCAAAAAGCGTCTTAATATCCCTCAAGTTTACCAGGTTACTACCGATGAAAATCAAGACTACGAAAAAAAAGGAATTCGTGTCATGCCCGCAAGCCAATTTTTAACTGGCTTAGTATAGTAGTCTGACTAGCGCATCCTGTTGTTGAATGTACCATTTTTTGTTTCGTATACAGATCGTATACGTTTTGTACTAACCCCTATCTTTTTTTGCAATTCATATAGTTGCTGGTTCCGATAAGTAAAATATGGCTGAGATCAACAGCATTCCATTTAATGATTTAGCCCGGTTAGGGTTTCACCTTTATGATCCGAGAAATACAGAGACTATGTTTGTAGGAGAAACCGGCGTTACTCCGTCGAACTGGGAAAAAGTCTATATTTTCACTCCAACGGGCATAACGGTAAAGGGGGATTTTGATACATTTTATAGAGTCGTTCAGAAAGCGCTCTCGGGAGAAGACTTTATTTACAAGCTAGGAAATAACAACGGTAAATTGCGCCAAACATCCTGGATGGAATTTTCTAGAGGTGAAATTGTTGAAGAGGGCCGTCTTGTAGAAGAAGGTGCCCATGCATGGGAAAAATTTGTAACCCATTTTGAGAATCATCAACCTATCTTGGAAGAAGAGGGTAGAATGGTATTTTCATCAGAAGTATCGGCTTCGTTTTTTATGGAAGTTGGATTAGGTGATCCTAATGAAAAAGTAATTGCGAGTAGTCTCTTTGGTGGGTCTGCCATGATGGTTTCTGGAAGAAAAGAATATCGACCTCATAAATTCTATAAAACAAAAAATTGGAAAACATTATCCGAAACCGAGTGTTTTTTTGGAGAAGATAAGGTTCAGAAATGCAAAACTCCAGCAGAGAATCAAAGAAAACTAAGACCAACATCACATGGCTGGATTATTACAATAAGGGGCCATCCATTTGAGGTAATTACTGATCCACATGAATCGCACGCGAATTTTGGATTACTTCAAGAAATTGCAACCGCTCTGGAACGACTACCAGAAAGTATATTGATTCAACTTTCAAACCATCTCAGTTTTCATACGATGAATTATCCGAGGACACGTGATGATCTTCGTCTTTTTCGGGAGCGATTCAGTGGCACCCATTGGGAATTGCCAGATGGAAGAATGATTACGCTTACAACTCAAACCCCTAATTCAGAAAGCCGTTATATTAAAGAAAATTTTCCTTTATTAATAGAGGGCACAGATGGCCAGTATATTGATTCGGAGTGGAGAATATACCTCAGCGGATCTAGTGGGTCTACAGTCATGCATGAAATAGGTCATTGTGTTATGATTGATCTGTTTGGGGAACCCTTTATGGAAGAAATGAAGTATTTATGGCAACAATACCTTTCTCAAGCAGCCAAGGCCTGTAATTTTACAGATGAAGAGAGAGAGCTTATACTTGCACCCGACTATCATTATTCTACAGAATCTGTTGGGGAGGATGGTTTGCAAAAACGCCTAGTAGACTCTGGATGGTTTCCAAATTCGTATTCTGTCAAAAATGAGCATGAATTTTGGGCAGTCCTTTTCGAAATCGCACTTGCAGATTCACAAAAACTAAGAAATCTTCAGGCCACAAGACATTATGATCCTATTGTTGATGCCATTCGTTTAGCCATGACTGATAATACCCCGTCTTCACAAAGACTGGACTTACTTCGTTATCGTTTGGTTGGATTCTGACACTCATCGTTAATTTAATTGACAAACTAAGACACCAAACTCAATTTAGCCTCTGCTTCAACAAACTCTTTTTTATTGAGCTTTGATTTTCGGGATTTTGATTTAGAATTGGATTTAGCCTTGCTAACTTTTGGGGCCTCTTCCGGAACTTCTAAGGCTTGTAAATAAGGCAACACCTTCTCCTTCAAGAATTTTTCAATCCTCAAATTTATAAGCTCAGGTTGTTCCACCAAGGCAGCATGAGAGCCCTTTTTGATAACGAAGAGTTCGCTTTCTTGAATAATCCGATGCATCTTTTTTGCAATCCATACCGGGGTAAAATAATCTTCTTCTCCACCCACAATAAGTGTAGGAACACGTAGTTTTTTTAAAATATATTCTGCGGTATGCGATTGGATGCTTTTGGTGAGTTTGGTAAAAAATTCAGGGTCTAAACTGGTGATGTGGTCAATATATTTTTGTACTTCTTTTTTAGGTGCCATCCCCGTATTGACCATCTTTAAAAGCCCACCGATTTCGAACCAAAAGGGGTTTTTGAGCAAAATCGAAGTTAACTTGGCACCTTGTTTAGGGAAAAGACTGCCAATTAAAGTTGCGGCTTCGAAAATATAAACGCTTAAGGGTGAATTATAAAAACTATCCATGGGTCGGCCCATGGTGCCCATACAGCTCACGATTCCTGCGACATATTCAGGGTAATGATGATAAAATTCCAAAAGCACTTGCAGGCCAATGCTGTGCCCAATGAACAGTGCTTTTTTCACATCCAATGCATCGACTACAGCCTTGCAATCTTCGACCAAAGATAAAACCGAGAGGGGTTTGCTTTTATGAGGCAGCTCGGAAAGCCCGTGCCCACGGTAATCCCAGGTGATGACTTGAAATTGATGTTTGAAATGATTTTCTAAATATTTCCAAAAAAAAGTAGAAACCCCCATGCCATTGTTGCAAATAATCGGCAGCCCCCAGCCCATTGATTTGTAGTAAATTTTGGTGCCATCAACGCTGGGCACAAAACCCTCTTTGAGGCGAATCAGTTGCGCCAGCTTCCCTCGGTTTTTAATGGTTTTTTGTGCATTTGCTTCTAGATTCATTTGTCTTTGGGGGGTAACACCCACACTTTAAAAAAGCAACGGTAAACTCCGTATTGACAGCCATTTTCGAAAACTATATAAGGGGTGGCCATGCAGAAAATAAAAGTTTTGTCCCCTGGTAAGGTTAATCTTCGGCTTGATATTCTTAATAAGAGGAAAGATGGCTTCCACGACTTGCGCAGCATCATGGAGCGGGTCTCCTTCGCCGACGAATTAGAGATTTCTCTATTAGAAAAGGGGATTGAACTTACCTGCAACAACCCCGATCTCCCTTTAGACGAACGCAATATTGTTTATCAGGCCGCCAAAGAAATTTTGGCTTATTCCAGCCGAAATATTGGGGTGCAGATCCACATTACTAAAAATATTCCAATTTCCAGTGGATTAGGGGGCGGTTCTTCTAATGCGGCAGCTATTTTAAAAGGGGTTAATACCTTACTTAAGCTTAAGCTTTCTCGTGAAAAACTCATGAAAATAGGCACTAAATTAGGTGCCGATGTGCCGTTTTTCTTACTCGATGGGCCGGCTGTGGCTGAAGGCATTGGCCACGAATTAAAGCGCATTCGTTCCATGCCGAAATTATTTATGATTTTGGTTAATCCCAATCTGCCGGTTTCAACCGAATGGGTTTATAAAAATTTTATTATTGAATCAACCGAGGCCGTCAGACCTGGTTCTGTTAAAATCCCCAGTATCTTTAAAACCAAGCGGGATGTGGTAAAACTCATGCATAACGATTTAGAAAAGGTGACCACCCGGCGTTACCCTGTGGTTAATGAAATCAAAATCGCCCTGATGAAACTAGGCGCCATGGGGAGCCAAATGACCGGGAGTGGGCCTACGGTCTTTGCTATTTATGCAGATAAGGTCAAACGAGAAGCAGCTTACGACAAGCTCATCTCGGTGCATGGTGAGGAGTGGAAGATTTTTAAAGCAGAGAATTTAGCTGCTTGAACTAAATAGAATACAACCGATGGAGTCAATATGCAAATCACCGAGGTTAGAGTCTTCCCTGTCGATGAAGATCGTTTGAAGGCCTATGCTACGATTACTTTCGACGATTGTTTTGTAGTTCGGGATCTTAAGGTTATTAGTGGTAATGCGGGTTTGTTTGTGGCCATGCCCTCCAAAAAGCGGAAAGATGGCACTTTTAAAGATATTGCCCACCCCTTAAATAATGACTTTAGGGCCACTTTAGAAAAGACAGTCCTCGATGCCTATGATAATGCCATTCAATCAAATAAAGGCCAAGGCGGAGAGGGCAAAAAGGCCCAAGTGGGTGAAGAACCCGAGGGTTATTAGGAAACTGTCATTGCGAGCGAGCCTTAAGGCGAGCGTGGCAATCTTGCTTTGAACAATTCTCCCTTATATTTATTGGGGCGTCGACAAGCGGTAAGTCACTGGATTTTGATTCCAGCATTCCCAGGTTCGAATCCTGGCGCCCCAAAAATTTGTGGCAGCAAATTTTTCCTCTATTTTCCCATGCTATTTTCTAGTGCCACAAATTTAGAAAATGGCATGAGAAAATGGAAAATAGAGGTATACAAGCCGAGTTAAAAGGTCAGCCTTGTATAGCCAAATTAGAAATTAGGGTTGTTTTTGTTATGCCGTAGTGCTAATCGGGCAACCCATGTTAGACCAGCATAAAATCAAGATTTTCCATGGTAATTCTAATCCCGCCCTTTGTCGGGAGATTTGCAATTGTCTAGGAATGCCAGAAGGGAAGGCCGAGGTTAAACGCTTTTCTGATGGCGAAGTATGGGTTGAAGTGCAAGAAAATGTTCGGGGTGCCGATGTTTTTGTGGTGCAGTCTACGTCTCATCCGGCCAATGAACATTTAATGGAACTTTTAATTATGATCGATGCCTTTAAGCGGGCGTCGGCTGAGAGCATCACAGCAGTGATTCCCTATTATGGCTATGCCCGCCAAGATCGCAAGGTTCAGCCTCGTACGCCCATTACTTCAAAATTAGTGGCTGATCTATTAACGGCGGCGGGTGCGCATCGGGTTTTATCGATGGATCTGCATGCCGGCCAAATTCAAGGGTTTTTTGATATTCCCTTTGATCATCTTTATGGCACTCCGGTTTTGCTCGATTATATTAAGAATAATTTAGGGGACGATTTAGTCATGGTCAGCCCCGATGCGGGTGGTACCGAGCGCGCCAGGGCCTTTGCCAAACGGCTCGATTGCAGCCTCGCTTTGATCGACAAACGTCGGCCAGCCCCCAACCAATCAGAGGTGAGTCACATTATCGGTGAGGTCGACGGCAAAACAGCGATTATTGTTGATGACATGGTCGATACCGCTGGCACCCTAACCCAAGGTGCTCAAGCCATTAAGAAAAATGGGGCTAAAAAAGTTTATGGTTTAGCCACCCATGGGGTTTTATCGGGGCCTGCTTTAGAAAGAATCAATCAATCTTCTTTAGAAGAACTCATCGTGACCAATACCATTGATCTGAATGACAAGTTTACAAAATGTAAAAAGCTAAAACAATTGTCGGTAGCCCCTTTGTTGGGGGAGGCAATTCGCCGCATCTATGAACGGGATTCGGTTTCATCATTATTTGTATAAGAAGTAATAGAGGTTAAACATATGACCACAAGACAAACCATTGAAGCAACCATTCGTGAAGGTGTTGGTAAGGGCGCGGCTCGAAAAACCCGGTTTAAAGGTTTAGTGCCTGCTGTGCTTTATGGCATGCAGCAAGAAGCCATGCCCTTAGCCGTGGAACCCAAACCCATTTTGAAATTATTGTCAAAAGGAGCCGGTTCTACTGAGCTGCTCGATCTTAAAATTGGCGAAAACGCCCCCATTCCTGTTTTGATTAAAGATTATCAAGCCTCGGTTATCCGGCGTGATTTGCAACACATCGATTTTTTAAGAGTCGATCTTACTAAAAAGATTCAGGTCGAGGTCCCCATTAAATTAATCGGCAGGGCAGCGGGTGTGCAAGAAGGTGGGGTTGTTGAAGTACTCACCCGTCGGCTTGACGTGCGTTGCTTACCCACTCAAATCCCAGAAGCCTTTGAGTTAGATGTTTCAGCATTAAACATTGGCCAATCTTTGCATGTGAGTGATTTAAAAATTCCACCTGAAGTTGAAGTGCTGACTCGTCTTGAAACCACGGTTGTGTCGGTGGTTGCGCCGGCTCCTGAAGAAGTGGTTGCTGCAGCTCCTGTTGAAGGTGCCCCGGCTGAACCCGAAGTACTTACCGAGAAGGCTGGTAAAGAAGAAGCGGCTGTTGAGGGTGAGAAAAAGGGCGATAAAAAGGCCGAGAAAAAATCTGAAGAGAAAAAATAACTATTTAAACCTCGCTGTCATTGCGAGGAACGAAGTGACGAAGCAATCTCAAAAAGCATGTGCTAATTTATGGCCGCATTACCATTATTGGTGGTTGGTCTGGGTAACCCCGGGACTGAATACGAAAAGACCCGCCATAACGCTGGTTTTTTGGTTCTCGATCAGCTTGCCCATGAAAATAAATTGGGTTCTTGGCGGCAAAAATTCCAAGCTAAATTTGTGCAATGGGTTCATGATGGTAAAAAGGTTTATTTGATAAAACCTCAAACCTTTATGAATCTCAGTGGAAAAGCGGTGGCGGCATGGTTGCAATTCCTCAAATTTGAACCCAAAGATTTGCTCGTGGTTCATGACGATGTTGATTTACCTTTGGGGAAGATCAAATTAGCGTTTAATCGTTCGGCGGCAGGCCATAACGGAGTGCAATCTATCGTTGAGGCCTTAAACTCTCAAGAATTTAATCGTTTGCGGATAGGGGTGGGCCGCCCGGCTCACAGAAACCAAGACACCGCCGATTATGTTTTGAAACCTTTTGATACCCACGAGGTCAAAGTCTTGCAAACCACCCTTCAAACTTCACTGGCAGCCTTGCTCCATTTTATTGAAAAGGGCCTTGATTCTTCAATGCAAATGTATAATACGTCACCGTCGTCATCCCAGCCTTAGATCCGGGATCCATGATAATCGTCGTCATTCCGGGCTAAGACCTGAGGATCTATGGTAATCGTCGTCATCCCGGGCTTGACCCGGGATCCATGATAGTTAAACCTTGCTCCCAGCCATCATAAGTTAGGGGCCACAGAGTCCAAAAGGAGTTATTGAAGTGAAAGAATACGAAACGCTTTATATTTTAGCGCCCGCTTTAACCCAAGCCGCGATCGATAATCTAAAATCAAAATTAGAAGGCATTGTTAAAAAAGATGGTGGCCATGTTTTGATCCATACTGATTGGGGCAAACGCAAACTAGCCTTCAGCATCAAAAAACAACGCAATGGGCATTATTTTTATTTTCAATATATTTCGCCCGGTGGCAGTGTTGCTGGGATCGAACGTAATTTAAAGTACGATGAAAATGTTTTACGTTTCATGACCGTTCAGCTGAGCGATAACGTTGATGTTGAAACTCGTTCGAAACAAGAAATTTTACCGCCCCCGTTAGCGCCCGAATATTCCGAAGAACGTGAAAGACCACCCCGCGTCCAACATTATTAAGAAGAGGTAATTTATGGCTACTGCCTATACAGCAAGTTCAAAAATAAAAAAGAAACTTTGTCGATTTTGCCAAGATAAAGATTTTACCCTCAACTATAAAGCTCCGCAGCATTTATCGATGTTTATCACCGAGCGGGGGAAAATCATCCCTTCTCGTATTACGGGTAATTGTGCCTATCATCAACGTCGTTTAACCAGCGAAGTCAAACGATCGCGCATCATGGCTTTGCTGCCCTTTACGACAAATCATAGTTGAGTTGCTCAGTTGACAATATTATTGCAAGCCTTTCGTGGTGCCTCTGTCATTGCGAGGCCAGCAGGGCGAAGCAATCTCTCTTGTAATATTATGTTAAGAACACCTGCTGTAAAAAATTCAAGCCTTGGGTTATTAGCCATCGTGGGGTTTTACCTTTCGGGCCTTTTTGTTTGGCTCACCCCTCTACCCATCGTTTATATTTTTAAAACAGTTTCTCGACTGGCCGCTTATAGGGTCGCTTGGGTAGCTGGAGTTATTTTGCTGGCGATTTATTGGGGGCTTCTGCCTTGGTTGGGCGTAGAGGCCTTTCACGCCAAGTTACCCTTTTTAGTTTTACCCGGTGAACCTTTTGTTTGGCTTGGCTCCATTCAGGTCATTTTTTATTTGTGGATGGGTTTAACTTTGGCTCACTTAGAAGCGAAATCATTAAGCACTTCTCAATTTTTTGGGCAATGTTTGATGAGTATTTTAATCTTAGTCGTGATTGTTCTGGGGCTACTGCTAGCTAATCTGGGGTGGAGTTTTTTATATCAACAGGCTTATGCATTTGTGCAGAGTGTGATGGATGAATTAATTCGCAAGCAACCGGCTTTTCAAGCCCATCAAGCCGAGATCATTCGTTTTACAGTATTAGCTGCGCCGAGTTTTTTTATTATTTTTGCCTTATTACTTTCTGTGCTTCAAGTTTGGCTGATGCGAACGGTGTTGGCCAGATATGGGTTTTTTCAAAAATTACAAGAATTTAAAAAAATACAATGGCCGTTTCCTTTGGTGTGGAGTGTGGCTGGGTTGTTTCTAGTCATGATTTTTAACCAGTTTTTATTCAAAGTCGAGATCGTTGATGGTTTGATATTGAATGGATTAATGATCATTGGCTTCATTTATTTTTTACAAGGCCTTGGGGTTTTGAGTTTTTATTTGAACAAAATAAAGATGTCTTTTTGGTTGCAGGTATTAGCAATGGGGGTGGCCGTCCTATTTTTAAGCCCAGCAGCTTATTTATTAATAGGCGTGGGTTTTTTTGATGCGTGGTTTGATTTTCGAAAGTTAAAGTTAAGTTTATCAGCAAAGGAGTAAGTTATGGAGTTAATCTTAATTGAAGATGTTGATCATTTAGGTAAAGCCGGTGAAGTCGTTAAAGTAAAAACAGGTTTTGGCCGCAATTATTTATTACCCCAAAAAAAGGCCATCTTAGCCGATCGGGGCAATATTAAAAGTTTTGAGCAACGCCGCAAGATGGTCGAACGGCAAAACGAATTGCGTCGCCAGCATTATCAAGAGTTAGCAGCAAAAATAAATGGCGCCGAAATTACCATTCAAAAAAAGGTAGGTGCCGAAGACAAAATCTTTGGTTCGGTTACCAATCATGAAATTGCTGAAGCTTTGGCAGTCAAAGGTTTTTCCTTAGACAAAAAACATATTTTGATTAAAGATCCTATTAAGACCATCGGAACTTTTGAAATCGAAGTCAAATTGGCTCAAGATATTTCGGCCCCCATTAAATTGTGGGTGGTGCGTCAGGAATAGCTTATGGCAATCCCCAGTCCTGTTCCCAGCGAAGAGGATCCTTATAAAGTCCCGCCCCAGTCTCTCGATGCAGAGATGTCGGTGCTGGGTGGCATCTTGATCGATGGGGAGGCCATTCATAAGGTCGTCGATCTTTTAGGCCCCCAAGATTTCTATAAAAAAAGCCATAATTTAATCTATAAAGCGCTGCTCAGTTTATATCAAAAGAGTGAACCGGTTGATGTGATTTCGCTCGCCAACGAGCTAACCAGTCAAGGCGATCTAGAAAAAGTCGGAGGTTCTCCTTATTTAGGGTTACTGGCTGCCTCGGTGCCTAGTTCAGCCAATATTATTCATTACGCCAAGATCGTGCGTGAAAAATCCATCATGCGTACTCTCATCAACGCAGCTACCGATATTGTCAGCCAAGGCTACGATGGTGCGGGCAACGTCGAGGCCATGTTAGACGATGCCGAAAAGGCCATTTTTGAAATTACCGCCAATCGATTCAAGCGGCCTTTTTACTCGGTGCGCGAAATTGTTAAAGATGCGTTTAAGAACATTGAAGAACTTTATGAAAATAAAGAAAAACTTACTGGGGTAACCACGGGTTTTAACGACCTCGACAAAATCACCTGTGGTTTACAAAAGGCTGATTTGATTATTGTGGCGGGCCGTCCTTCAATGGGAAAAACTGCCTTTGCTTTAAACTTGGCCTTAAATACCGCCATGGCCACCAAAAAAGCCGTGGCCATTTTTTCTTTGGAAATGTCTAAAGAATCTTTAGTGAATCGTTTGTTATGTGCCGAGGCTGGGATCGATTCTTCAAAATTGCGCGGAGGATTTTTGCGCGAAAGTGATTGGCCCAAATTAACCCGGGCCGCAAGCCAGCTCTCGGAGGCACCCTTATTTATTGACGATACCGCCGAAATTACCCCTTTAGAGATGAGGGCTAAGGCCCGGCGGCTGGTTCGTGAACATGACTTAGGTTTGGTAGTCGTTGACTATTTGCAACTCATGCGATCGGCATCAAGATATGACAGCAATCGCGAGCGAGAAATTAGCGAAATATCGCGGTCCATGAAATCGCTCGCCAAAGAACTCAATATTCCGGTCATTGCCCTTTCTCAGCTTAATCGTAGTTTAGAGGGCCGCCAAGATAAACGCCCCATGTTATCTGATCTGCGTGAGTCGGGTGCTATTGAGCAAGACGCCGACCTCATTACCTTTATTTACCGAGACGAAGTTTATAACCCCAATTCCCCCGATGCTGGGATTGCCGAGGTTATTGTCGGTAAACACCGCAATGGCCCCACCGGTGTGGTACGCCTAAAATTCTTTAAAGAATTTACCCGCTTTGAAAACCTAGAAGAACATTTAGGCGATAACATCCCAAGTTTTAATAATTAACCATGTCATTCTGAGCCCAGCAGGGCGAAGAATCTTCCATTTATGACTGCCTTTTCCGTTATCATCCCCACCTATAATCGCTTATCCCTTTTGCAAAGGGCCATTGCTTCCATCTTAGCCCAATCCCACCCAGTAGATGAAATCATCATCATCGACGACGGTTCAACCGATAAAACCGCTGAGTGGGTACAAAATCTAAATGAACCTCATATCCAATATATCCACCAATCCAACGCTGGCCCCGCTGCAGCCCGCAATTTAGGTGTTCAAAGGGCCAACGGCGAATGGATAGCCTTGCTTGATTCGGATGATGAATGGTTGTCTAATAAAATTAAAGTTCAGCTAGAATTTTTACAAAAGAATTCTGATTATCAAGTTTGCCAATGCGAAGAAATTTGGCTCAAAAATGGCCAACGCATTAATCCACACAAAAAACATCAAAAACATTCAGGCTGGATTTTTAAAGAATGCCTGCCCCTGTGCATCGTCAGCCCATCGGCCACAGTTTTTTCGAAAAAGTTATTTTTAGAAGTAGGCGGTTTTGACGGAAATTTGCCAGTTTGCGAAGATTATGATCTGTGGCTTCGCATGGCCTTGCGTAGCCCGATGATGACTTTATCAGAGCCTCAAATTGTAAAATACGGCGGGCACGCCGATCAATTATCAAAACGTCATTGGGGCATGGATCGGTTTCGAGTGCAATCGTTAGAAAAAATTTTACAACAAGAAAAACTTACCCCAGAACAAAAAACCTGGTTATTAGAAGAATTAATTCACAAATTAAAAATTTTAAGCCAAGGGTTTAAGAAGAGGCACCCCTTGGTAGAGAACCCTTACGAAGAAAAGATAATTAAATGTCATTCTGAACCCAGCAGGGTGAAGAATCTTCATTTTAGAAAGTCCTTATGCAAATCGTAGTTGCGACAGGTAACGAAGGGAAATTGAGAGAAATAAGCAATGTTCTATCTGGCCTACAATGTCATTGCGAGGCAAGCCTGCCGAAGCAATCTTCCATCTTACCTATTCAAATCTTATCTTTAAAAGACTTCCCCGGCATCAAACCAGGCGAAGAAGACGGCCATACCTACCTCGAAAACGCCCGTAAAAAAGCCCTCCCCATCGTGCAAAAATTAAACCAATGGGCCTTAGCCGATGACACAGGTTTAGAAGTCGAGGCCCTGCAAGGCGCTCCGGGGTTGCACGCCGCCCGTTATGCCGGCCCCGATTGCTTGCCAGCCGATAATATCAAAAAAATGTTAACTGAGTTAAAAGGCATCCCTTTCCCAAAACGCAAAGCCCTCTTTAAAACTGTGATGGTGTTACTCGGGCCTAAGGGCGAAGAATATGTGGCTGAAGGAATTTTGCCTGGCTATATTGCCGAACAACCCGCTGGCACCCACGGCTTTGGTTACGACCCCATTTTTTATATCCCTTCTCTCAAAAAGACCCTAGCTCAACTAACCCCGCTTGAAAAAAACAAAATCTCCCACCGCGCCCAAGCTTTGCTGAACTTAGCTGGAATATTGAAGAACTTGTCTTGACCTGCAGTAATGACTGTTATAACATTGGTATAATGGTAAAAGGAGGTGATACAAATGCCTTTGGTTAAAAAACTCACTAAAATTGGTAATAGCTATGGGGTTATTTTGCCTGCAGATATTTTAGATTTATTGGGCATCAAACCTGAAGATGAGCTTGAGATGACTGTGGAAAAAGAAGGCCTATTAATCCACCCTTCTCGCAAAGAGAATAATTTGGTCATGCAGGCCTTCACAAAATTTGTTGATCAATATGACGAAACCTTGAAAAAATTAGCCCAATAATGTTCCTATGGAATGGATCTATCTTAAAAAGAACCAAGTGTTGGCCATGCATCAGGTGCTTATTCAAAAGTATGGAGGTACTTTGGGCTTGAGGGATGAAGGGCTATTAGAATCAGCTTTGGCTCAACCCCGGCAATCAGCATTTGGAGAAGATTTGCATCCCGATATTTTTTCTAAAGCTGCTACTTATGGGTTTAGTTTGTCAGAAAATCAGCCGTTTTTAGATGGCAACAAACGGGTTGCAACAGCGGCAATGGGTACCTTCATGATGGTAAACGGTTATCGGTTAACTTGTACTGAAAAACAACTTTATGAAACCATCATGAAATTGGCTAATCACAAAATATTACGAGATCAATTGGCCCATTGGCTTAAGAAAAATTCCAAAAAAATTAAGTGAACGAGCCAATATCATTGCAAGTTTCACCAAAAAATATTTCATTGAGTTCTTTCGTTAGAGACTGATAGAGAGTACAATCTTTGATCACGGGGAGTAACTCAGACCGGTAGAGTGCCAGCTTTGGGAGCTGGAGGTCGCAGGTTCAAATCCTGTCTCCCCGACATGGAAAAAGCGATTAAAGTTATTTTAAACAAGCTATTTGAAGCAAAAAGAAGACGCCGAAAAGATTTAGCGCAATTACCGATTGAAGAAAAAATAAAGATTCTTCTAAAGCTTCAGGCTATGGCGGTACCCATCTTAAATAAAAGAGGACTTCACAAAAAACCTTGGGAAATATGAATTGAGTTATCTTGTTTTTCCACGAAGCACCCCAGTTAAAATTTTAATTTGGCCTCTTACCGTTTTTAGTTGCTATTTGTAAATCGCATGACGGAGGAACATTAAACTCAATTGTTACAATGAGTTACCTTTCCTCCGTCATACAATTCTGTCCGAAGTGCTGGGTTCATGAAGGGACCCCCTCAAAAAGTTCTTGAGTGTTAAGTTCCAAAATCTCAGCAAGCCTACCTCGAAATGCAATCGGGACCGGATACCAATTTCTAACCCATCGACTCAATGTTGAATGGTGAACTCCGAGTTCGTGTGCCACCGCGATGCTCGAAAGTCCTAATCTAGCCAAAGCTAATAAGTAAACTTTTTCGATTAACATAACTTGCTCCTTTTTCCACCAATGATGGCAACAAAGGAGGTTAGAAGCTAATCCTTTAAGACGACAAGTCATGTCGTTGTTTTAGGTTTTTTAAGAATGATTTCCGTCAATAGATTTTTGAAGGGCTTTATGTTGCCGCCAATTATTTTCAATAACTTTAGAAGATAAACTGAATCCATAGTTTGAAGAAAGCAGACTCGCTACTTCTGCTATTGAACTTTTGACATTGTAGCTTTGTTTTCTCCAATATTCGACCAGGGAATAAATTATAGGCCGCTGATTTCCTAGTCTTACCAGTTGGGAATTATTGCCCCTTTTCCAACGCTTTCTCTTAAAATTCCATTTACCCTTAATATCCTCATAATGCTCTTTATTGTAATCTAGATGCTCAGTTAAGGCCTGCTTTATAGGCAGAATATGATTTTTGATTAAAGAATCATCTCCACAGAATATATTTTCTTTCAAATCGTCCAATATGGATAAATAATTTTTTATTTTTTCCGTATGTAATATTACAAAAGGAATTGGTCGAGGGGCTCCCTTCCCTTTACTGTGAATACTAAGTAGGGCGTAGATTTTTAATTCGATATGGCAGTTTTTGTATTTTAACATTTCTTTTTTAAGTGCTTGATATTGACCTTTTCTCTTAGTTTTCTTCATCAACGAATCAATCTTTCCAAAATAAATATTTTTCATTAGTTTCTTAAAATGAAAACTTAGTAAGGATCTTTTTTGTTCTTTCAATAACGGCTCTTTTTATAAATCCTTCAACAGTTTCTGAACGGACTTCTGCGGCTTTAGTAAGTAGTTTGTAGTCTTCCGGAGGGAAACGTACGCTGCGTGCAATTCTAGGCTTCACCCTTGGCAGTTTATCCCATGGCCGACCTGGCCCTCGTTTAGATTTATCTTTCATAATCCAATTAAATACCAGAATAATTAATATGATGTCAAAATAAATATTGACCACTAACAATTAAAATGATATCAATTTAATATGAAATTAGCCATATATGCTCGAGTTTCCACTTCCCACAATGGACAAAATCCTGAAACGCAACTAATACCACTTAGAGAATATGTAAAGAGTAGGGGATTTGTAGTCTTTAAGGAATACGTCGATTTTGCTTCGGGCATTAAGGAGAAGCGAGCCAACTTGAGTCAACTCCTTATTGATGCTAGAAAGCGTAAATTTGATACAGTATTGGTATGGAAACTCGATCGTTTAGGGCGTTCACTTAAGCACTTGGTGAGTCTAATAGAAGAGTTTCACGCATTAGGAATTCAATTCATTTCCTATTCTGAGGGAATGGATACAACTACTCCTTCGGGAAAGTTACTCTTTAATATTGTAGGTTCTATTGCTGCTTTTGAAAGAGATTTAATTAGAGAAAGAGTTAAGGCTGGGCTTGACCGCTCTCGAGCTCAAGGCAAGCGTTTAGGACGGCCTACGATTCAATATAAGACTGAGCAGATTAAAATCCTAAAAGAACAAGGGCTTTCTACTAGATCCATTGCAAAAGAAATTGGGGTAAGTAACGCTACTATTTCCAGAGTGTTACAAAACCCTCAAAAATATGTCTCCATATCTTGTTGAATTTACTGATTTGCAAAGGAGTTATTTGGGCTGTTACAAATCATTTGTTTTGTAACAAGATTTTAATTTGTAATCTATAAATCCGAGATGTCATAAATTAATAAATGTTCAGAGGTAAGTACGTATAAAAAACTATCATCAGCCAATAAAGCTCCAATTTTCCCATTACCAGTATCTAAATCTCCAATATTGGAACTGACACTTAAATTCGAAAGATCATAAACTTGAACTTGTCCATTATAACCACCTGTAATGGCCAAATTTTTTGTCGTAATTGCTGTTAAAGGAACACTAGGAAGTCCTATTTTCCCCGCACTTTTGATTTGAGTTGGGTCAGATACGTCAAGCACATTGAGATTCTGCGTGAATGCATAAAGGATATTAGCTTTTAATTTATCTTGGAACAACATTCCATTACTCCAACTATCCTCAAGAAAATAAGAAGGTAGTTCTATGGGATTGGCTGGGTTAGTTACATTCCGAATATGAAGGTGTGTTTCTTTATGGGGAGGATTCACTATTTGCTGTTCCCCGATTAAAAAAATATGATTGTTAAAATATTTTAAAGATGTTCCACTAGCGCTTCCACTTGGGTCTCCAATTCTGAAGGCCGATTCTAAAATTGGACTTTCCAAGCTGTCAATATTGTAGATGTCAATAAAGGTACTGTAATTAACATAAATAATATTCATGGATTCATTTAAAGCCAAATGACCATTTGAGTAACAACCGCCCACTCCCTTTTGAAGGGAGGACATTGATACAACATTAGGAAAAATGGGGTTTGTTGATAAATCATAGATGGATAATAATTCTCCATTAGCTGTCATTTCATTTGTAAGTGGTCCTTTTAAACAACCTTGAACAAAGAGAATATTATCTTTAATCAGTGGAATGGGATTATTGGCCGTTTCAAATAATCCATTAAAAATTGGTGTTTGTGGATTTGTAAGGTCAACTACTTCCAAATATCCGGGGGATCCTGAAATTGCCCCATTGCCAATTCCAATGAATAGCTTATTTTGATACTTAGCTAGCCCAACATATTGGGGGATTTTATTTTCTATAGGTGCATTGAAATTATAAGTTCCAACTAAATTGAAGAAATCAATATTAATTACCTTTAATTTAAATATTTGAGACGTAGTATTGTTTGCGTCGACATATGCTGTCCCAACAATATTGAGAACTTGTCCTCCTTGACTGGAGGAAGTTTGATATGAAAGGGATTTATTAATGCTTAGAGCTTCATCTGATCCCTGCAAAGTCCATTTATATTTAATATTAAGATTGAATGGCGAACATGCTGTTAAAGCAAAGTTTGCAACACCTGTTTCTGTGACTGATACGACATCTTGTGAATACTCTGTAATTTGAATAATAGCATCATTACTACAATTAGTATTAGGATTGCTTTTGTTAGTAGGATTAGAATCTGCTATTTTATCCGAGTTGTTTTCGGTTTGAGAAGAATCATCATTAGTTTGAGTTTCGTTTTTTCCAGTGGGCTCATTATTTTCTGTTGAATTGTTATTTTGCGTAGTTGGTGATCCGCAACCTACAAGGATAGCAATTAGAAATGGAGTTAGTATTTTAGTTTTCTGCATAAATTTTAATTTTTTTCATTAC
Source organism: Deltaproteobacteria bacterium (assembly GCA_016183235.1). Taxonomy (NCBI): domain Bacteria; kingdom Pseudomonadati; phylum Myxococcota; class Myxococcia; species Deltaproteobacteria bacterium. The sequence goes on along the minus strand of JACPFA010000014.1, from coordinate 64,632 downwards.
GATAAGGATTAATAACCTAATTATTCTCCTCATAATTTTTATCTTGAATCATTCCAATTCTTCTAAATCTTGATAGTTGTTCAGTGGGCTTAATGGTTTTAAATAGTTACTTGGATTTAATGGCCTAAGAAAACTTCCTGAATTATACGAATTAGAGGGGTTAATGTAACCTCGCCGACCAGTAAAAGGGTTGGAGTTTCCCCTTGTAGACCAATTATTGTAAATATTATTATCTCGAGTGGTCTTGTAATGGCCAGGAACGTAAGTCCCATTGGTTCTGAAATAAGGATTTATATACTGAATGGTTTGAGCAACACCAAGATTTGGGATAAATATCACAAAGAGTAAAAGTAGGGTTTTCATATTTCCTCAAGTTGAATTAAAATGTTCAAATGCAGATTCGGTAGCATATAATGAGAAATACCAATTTGCTGATTGCCATCCCAACTCGTGAAAAAAGTTATATCGAACCAGATCCCAACCTTCTGAGGTAAATGGTGCTTGATCATAAAGCAGCAATCCAATCTGGAGTGTAATTATAATTGATAAAGCAATAGTTCCTATTCTAAGAAACCAAACAATTACCTTTTCAAATCTGCTTTTTAAGGGACCTTTCCAAATGAGATAAAAGGAAACTACAAAACCAATTAAACTGTATGTCAATAGAATCCCCCCAATTGGTAATATAGGAAAAATATCTTTGAGCCATTGGATACTCATAACAACCATGTTCAATATTATTACTAACAGAATAAATAATAAAATTTTTTTCATACAATCAGATCACTAAAGTTTAATTTTCTAGTTCTTTGGTCTATTGAGCACATGTAATATTGAAACCATTATTAGTACGATGATTAATCCAAAACCTCCTGCAGCTAAATCTTCTATTTTTAATTTATTCACTATTATAGGCTTTGAATATTTGGCCAAGAATTCGTAGACAGAACTAATGTTTTCGAACAAACCAATGACACAAAAAAACAGCATAACCCCTGCTGTTGATAAGTAAAAAACTGTTAACAAATATACGAGAATAACTGTTTTTTCTGAGCATGCCTCCGTAGTTGCTTTTTTGCGTGTTACGATTAAGAAGCTGACAATGAAACATATAGCCAAATAACCCAGTAATATCTTTGTGTTACTATTCATGAATTTTTTAAATTTTAATCTTTCAGTTAAATTCAGTTAATTTCACTAATGCCATAAGTTGCGATACTAATATTTAATTCTTGAGAAATATTTTTAGAATTGGATTTTTGGGCATTAGTTATCTCATAGGAAATGTTTCTAAATTTAAAATATTTACCAGTTTTTGAGTTATGACAATGCCTCTCATACCAAGGGACCCCCCAATAATCGCAACGCGTTCGACAGTAATGGCATCCATCTGCTGCTGTACGACCAGGATGTGTGTAGGCTTGGGAAGAAATAAGAAGTGGAATAAATAGAAAGACTATTATTACTACAATTGAGCGACGCATTCTTTACACTCCCCCAGCATCGAGCCTTGCATAAGAACAGATAGGTGCCATATCCCCATAATTTTAAAAAAGCCATGCTAAAATATGGGTGTCTTATTTATATTTATAAGAACATGTTTTTAAGAACACGTGTTCCTATGCAACGTATTAGCTTAAATGTAAAGAATGGATCTTCCCAAAGCGATGAAAGCTTTAGCCAAAAATGTGAAAAGTCTAAGAATTTCAAGGGGATTAACTCAAGAAAAAATGAGGGATTTAGGATTTAATTATAGATATTTTCAAAAAATTGAAGCAGGGCATGTTAATGTGACCTTAGATACGCTTGTAAGGTTAGCAAATACTCTAAAATGTAATTTGCCAGATCTATTGAGATAAGGCCTCTTCTTCCTCAAAACGTAGTCTTTGCTTGCTATGCTACATTCTATTAGAGCTCAATAAGGGTTCCGGAACATTAATGCCTAACTCCTCCAGCTTGCTTCTAAGCAATGCATCAATTTCTGGTTCAGACATGACTTCCACATTCATCGAGGCGATTCGTTCCACGGGTTTGTAGCCTGCACGGTCAAGCAGATCAGCAACGGCTTTTTGTCGGACAGCTTCCGATTTTGCGGTGAGGGCATGGGTAATCATTCTAATTGCACAAATGCGACTGCCTTTTTGGAAAAGCTCCTGAGGTTGGCTTTTTGTATCCAATCCTAATTCTTGGATTGTTGTGATAAGAGGTAGCCATTCCTGCTCAAATGTTTCAGGAGTAAGCCCATAGGAGCTTAAAGAAGCATTTATTGATTCCCATTCGCCTATAATTTTTGAATGCGGTATGGGTTTGATATTCTTACGATAGGCATACTTTTTTAAAAACCTATCTTGCTCCTTTGCTGAAGCAAAATGCACAGCCTGGATAGTTTCTCGAATGAGTTTAGTGTGGGGTTCTTGTTTGCCACTCCCTTTAATATCGTTCCGTTCAGCAATTTCTTTTAATTGATCGATTTCTACTTCATCGAATCTCAAATTGACTTGATAACTCATCATTTCTCCAGATTAATTTTTTTACTCCCTATTTACTCCCAACATGTTCAAAAACCACTCCAAAACAGGTCAAAATTGATTTGCCTAAATAAAAGAATGATGCTTAAATCCATTTGAATATTAACTGCTTGGCTATTGAAGGCAGGGTCGATCTGCGAAGCTTTGGGAGCTGGAGGTCGCAGGTTCAAATCCTGTCTCCCCGACATGAAAAAAACAATTAAGGCCGTTTTAAATAAGCTATTTGATTTGACCCCGATTTCCTGTCCAGGAAACCGGGGTCAGATCAGCCAATCATGAAACGGCGATTGCCTTACACTTTATGCACTATAATTTTGCGTGGGTTCATCAGACTTTAAGGTTGATACCTGCGATGGAAGCGGGTACAAGCGATCATGTTTGGAGTTTAGAAGAAATTGTGAACTTATATTGGGTCAATAAGGGGGGCCTATGAATGATGAATACAAGAAAAATTTACTAGAGATACGAGATGGCTTTCTTCAAAAAGCTCGTAAAGCTATCAAAGAAATAGATTGTCTCAATGAGCAATTTCCACACGATCATAAAAAGATAGAATCACTTCAAACGCAGTTACGAGAGCTACAGACTGAAATATCACAGGTAATGGAGTTCATTAAATTAAAAAAATCAAACTGACCCACTACCAAAAAGTCTTAGAAAAGATCTTTCTTCAAGCGCGACAATTAATTTTACCTGAAGGAACAAAATAGGGATCACCCATTAGCCCCTGGGGTGACCTTCCAAAACCGTGCTATACAAAATAACTTGATAAACTATTCTTTATAAAGTATTATTTATATACTATGTTTCGCTTTCCCAAGGATTCGGCCCAGATTGTGAAACTCTTAGAAGAAGGGGTTCAGCTTCCTCTTGCCATAAAGCATTATCCTTCCCGTGGGCAAACCAGTGTTCAGGAATTATATCAAACCAAGCTTGGCAAATTATTTTTAAAACGTTCTTCCAAAAGAAATCATCAGGAATGCCAAGTTAATCCTAAGTATGGCACGTTAGCTGAACGGGAATATTGGGCTTATCGATTGGCACTTTTTCTTAAATTGAATGTCCCCCAACTTGTTTTATTTGATTCCTACACGACCTTACAGCAATGGTTAGATTTTCCAGATGCCCATCAATATTCAACTAGCCAAGGAGTTATGAAATTCAAAACTGAGAACATCTTTGATTGTACCTTGTTTGATTGGTTAAGCGCGCAGATAGATCGACACGATGCCAATTATCTTTATGACTATGTGAATTCGAAAATAATTCTTATTGATTCTGGGCATGCTTTTTTGAAATATGATGGGACGCTGCCTGATTATTTAAAAGTCTTTGAAATTGCTTATCCTCGAGAACTTACTAAAAAGGTATTTACACCAGTTTTTGATATCATTCAGAATCTTTCCATGAAGAAATTAATAAAATTAGTCCCCTTAAAGAATGAAGAAGAAAAAGAGGCATTGTCCAATAGGTTATTGAGTCTTAAACAAGTGAACTGTTTAATCGACCTTATCAATTTATATCGAAGTAAGTCATAATATGAAATTGACAGAGTCAAATCAAAAATCCCCTTCTCCAGAAGAAATTACGCAGTTTATTAATGCCCTACAACTTTCAATCAAAAGTCAGGTGGGTCGTTATACGATTCCAAGCAGCAACCAAATGATTATCCATTTTGATTCGGTTGAAGAGGATGATCAAGGGTTGCTATCTTTTCAACAGCTTTTCCCTGGGCAGTGGAATAAACAAAGAAATAGTTATTTTATTCAGGATACTCATTTAGTCGATTGGCAGTTAGTGACCCATTTTTTAATGTTGTCGAGATTACAAAAAGACAATATGCAAAAACTTGCTGAGCTTGATAACAAATTCTACTCTCTGCTTAAAAAAGCTAATCTTACTAAGACGATCAATAAACAAGATAAGACAATTACCACTTTGGTTGATGCAGTCGATATTGTTTTTTCCGCTATAGCAAAACAGAAACTGACACTAAGACAGGTTTCAGAATTAACGGGGCTTACTCAAGTTTCTCTTAGTAATTTTAAAGCTAAAAGAGATATTCGTTTTGGGAATTTGTTAAAGATTTTAAATGCATTAGGATTAAAATTAAAAGTTGAGGATTAGGCTAGTCCAACACAATAATGCTTTACCTCTCTTTAATTTTTAAGCAAATTAACTAACCACTCAACTTCGTGGATTGTTTTATTGTTTTTCAATGCTATTAAAACACCCTTTCGTTCTTTTTTCGTCATGGTTAGCCATATTTTGTTAATTTCATTATATTTATCGAGGGATTTTAAACTTTCTAAAACCCTTATCGCACTTTCGAAGTCGCGTATTTTTTTGCCTAGCTCCTTACGTCTTTCTGAAATGAATAGTTTATGTAATGCAAAAGCTGCAGGATGTGGTAATTTAACTTTTATCCCATCACCTTCAACTTCAATGACATGCTCAGTTAGTGTGGCGGTGTGTCGTAGTGGCATGGCATTTATCTTGAAAAAAGCCACAAATTTGGGTGTATCTGGTTGTAGCCCCAATCTTGGTGCTAAAAATTCTACACGCAATTCAGGATGAATATATCTAACCCAACCTGATCCACCAAAATCAGTTTCAAAATCTAAGTCTTTTAGCAATTGTTCAACAGAAATAGGCTTAACCGTTTTCTTTTTTACATCGGGAATCAAAAAGTCGATATCCAAGGTTTGGATGACAGGCTTGTAATTGATGTTCTTAAAATAAAATTGGTAAAAATGGTTACACCAACTTCCAATAAGCATACATTGTTCAAGTACACCTGCTTTTTGTAAGCTGTTGAGTACTTCTTTAACTTTCTTTGTTAGCATGGCGTAAGGCCTTTTGTAAAAAGGCTAATTGTATTTTTGTTTGTTTAAGCAAAGCTTTTATTTTTTTTTGCCGTTTAAATTTTTCTTTTACGCTTGCAAGCTCATCATCTTTTATTAAACCTAAATATTCTTGTTTGATTTGGCCATGTTCGGAACGGGTAATATACCCATACTGGTTTTGCCCAAGCTTGCGAATAAAAAAAGTACCTTTGGGGAGTTTTGCTAATTCATCGGCATATTTTTTTACCAGTTTTTTGGCTTCAATTAGCTCCTCTTTTAGCGCGATAATAATTGTTTCCATAAGTAATTACACTAAATATATAAAATATATTATTTTTAGTGTAAAACAAGTCTGTTATCTAATCAACTTAAAAAAATTACACTAATAATTTATATTTATAAAAAATTGATGTAAGATCATGCTGATTGTGTACAATGCTTCTTATGTTTGGTAAGGAAATGGCATGAAGACTTTAGAACAAGCGACTTTTGGGGCGGGGTGTTTTTGGGGGGTAGAGGAAAAATTTCGGGTTTTGCCTGGCGTGAAATCGACTAGGGTTGGATATTCGGGTGGGCATTTGGCAAATCCGACCTACGAAGATGTTTGTTCTGATCAGACCGGTCATGCTGAAGTGGTGCAGGTTGAGTTTGACCCTGGTGAAGTTGCCTATGAAAAATTATTGGAGGTATTTTGGCAATGTCATGACCCCACCACATCCAATCGTCAAGGTCTCGATATTGGCTCTCAATACCGGTCGGTCATTTTTTATCATACCCCTGAACAACAAATGAAGGCCTCAGCAAGTAAGCAAGCCTTAGAAAAATCAGGCAAATTTAAACGCCCCGTGGTAACGGATATCATACCTGCCAAAACCTTTTATCCTGCAGAAGAATACCATCAAAAATATTTACTTAAAACAGGCAGGGGCAGTTGCCACCTCTAATAAAGTGAGCCATACTAGCGCTGAAATAGTATGAGAGAAATCATATTTTGTTGAGTTGGGTTAAGGTATACTTCTCATAGATAAAAAGGCTTTAATCATGGTTCAAAAAGTTCAAAGAGAAAAAGCCCCCTCTCATAAACTTGGGGCTAATCGTAATGAATGGGCAGTAAAACATCGCAAGACAACAAAAAATTTTTCTCAATCCAAGGATATTCGGGAAGATCGTGGTCGATTGCAAACTAAGTTAGCTCCCAAAAATGTACCCCGCGGGAGGTAATATGTTTAAGCGGCTTTTGTCTTTATACAATGGGTCTAAACCTAGCCAACTGGCCCTGGAATGGGCTGTTAAGTTGGGTGAGATTTACCATGCTGACCTTAAAGTGCTTTCGGTTATCGAAGAAACAAAGCCAGACCGTCTGCCCCTTGAAAAGAGTCAGCAGCTCGTCAATCATATCCGAACAGAAATCGATAAAGATGTTCGCCAATTTTCTACGCGTGAAAATCAATTAGCGTTAGAAAAAGTTGAAATTGAAGTAGCTACGGGTAAGCCTATTAAAACGATTCTTCCCTACCTTAAGGCGCAAGCACCTGATTTAGTTGTATTGGGGGGCCATAGTCGTGTCGGGTTACTCCCTCATTTATTGGGTGGTGTGGCAGAAAAAGTTGTGAGGCATTCACCTTTTCCGATTTTAATTCCGAGAAAAGATTTTCATTGGCCGCCAGCTAAAGTCTTGGTGCCAGTTGATGTTTTAGATTATTCAACGGAAATTTTTGAGATTTTAACTCGTATGAGCAGCCAGCATTCTATTGAAATTCATTTGCTTCATGTGATGCCACTCTTTATTCCCGCCAATCCAACTTTTTTGGGTGATGATGGTTTGTTTTACGACCCCAAAGAACTTGAACATCAATCGTTAAGTCAAATGGATCAATTGCGAGCCTCTTATCCTAACTTAGAAATGAAAACTCATGTGGTCTTGGGGTCGCCGGCCCAAGAAATTTGTCGCTTTGCAGAAGAAAACCAAATCGATTTGGTAATCCTTTCAACTCACGGGCATGAAGGCTTAAGTCATTTATTGATTGGAAGTGTTGCCGAACAAGTGGTGCGTTATATTCCTTGTACGACATTGGTCTATCATCTCCCCTCAACGGTTGAAGCTCGTCAAAGGGTGCTATCCCGTTTAACCGAAACCGATGCCGAAACGGGTGTGGGCGATTGATTGGTTATATGGCTACTCATAAAAACAAAAACTATCTAACAACCTTGCAAAAAGGGTCGTTGGCCTTATGTATCCTTCTTTTACTGTTGGGTTTATGGCTTCTCTTAAGTGCTTATACCCACAGATATTTACAGCCCAATCCTTGGTTCCTAGGCGTGGTTCTTTTACTCAGTGGTTCTTTGTTTATGATGTTGATCGTGCTTCATCAACGATTGCTGAGCAAAGTCGACCGAGTTTACCTCGATATTATTCAAGAGCTGCAAGAACATGAAGAACAACTTAATTTAGCTCTTAAGTCGGCTGAACAGGCAAATCTTACCAAGAGTGAATTTTTGGCAACTATGTCCCATGAATTGCGCACGCCACTCAATGCCATCATTGGGTTTTCCGAAGTGTTGCTCAATATGAATTTTGGCCCATTGAATGAAAAGCAACGGGAATATGTTCACGATGTTTGGGAAAGCGGTAAACATTTGTTGCTACTGATTAATGATATTTTAGATCTTTCTAAAGTAGAAGCCGGCAAAATGGATCTTTACTTAAGCAAAATTGATTTAAATTGGGTGGTTAAGAATAGTTTACTCATGATTAAAGAGCGGGCCCTTAATCATAATTTAAAAATAGAAGTTCATATTGAAGAAGCGGCGAGCGAAATTCGAGGTGATGAGCGTAAAATTAAACAAATACTTTTTAATCTCTTGTCGAATGCTGCCAAATTTACCCCCGATGGTGGTTGTGTGGGTCTCACCGTAAAGCCTTATGATGGAGAGGCGGTATTATTAACGGTGTGGGATACAGGCATTGGGATCGACCCAAGAGACCAAGCCAAAGTTTTTCAAGAATTTGTTCGCATTGACAATGCCTATACCCGCAAAACCACAGGCACTGGGCTAGGGCTAGCCCTAACCAAAAAATTGGTAGAACTGCATGGGGGTAAGATCTGGTTTGATAGCCCAGGGGTTGATCAGGGGACGAGTTTTAATTTTACGTTGCTTCGTGATCCAGCCAAGCACCGTTTGAAAGTGAGTGTATGACAGAAGCTTCAGCTACCATCTTAGTTGTTGATGATGAGCCCAAGAATGTTAAATTATTGGAAGCTCATTTAATTCCACAAGGCTATCAGGTGGTTCGTGCATATTCAGGAAAAGAAGCCTTAGAGCAATTAGCCAAACAACCCATTGATCTAGTCTTGTTAGACGTGATGATGCCCGAGATGGATGGGTTTGCTGTCACCAAACAAATTCGCAAGCATCGAGGCACACGCCTCATTCCTATCATCTTGGTGACGGCATTGAGTAGCACTGAGGATAGAGTGCGAGGTATCGAAGCCGGTTGTGATGATTTTATTTCTAAACCTTTTGAAGCAAGTGAAGTTTTAGCTCGGGTCAAGACATTGTTGCGGATGAATTACTTTCGTAGCCTCTTAGATGAAAAAGAAAAATTCGAATATGTCATGGATCGTGCCCCCTTGGGGATTGTTTTGCTTTCTCCCAAGTTCCAACTCGAAAATTGTAATAAAAAAGCCATGGAGTTGTTAGGGCTCAACAAGCAAAACTTACCCAAAAATTTTACCGATTTTTTAACAAGCCAATTTCAAATTCCATCTGGGCAGAACTTACGCGGCATTCTTTTGTATGATTCGACTTTTGAATTAGAAAGGCCTGAGACAAAAGAGTTTAGGCCATTAATTCTTTCGCTCCATAGTTCGCCCATCCGAAACCCAGTGGGAGAATTGACAACCATTATTTTATTGTTGACCGATATTACTGAAAGTCGGCGTAAAGAATTTACTGAATTAAAATTTTTGGATCTTATCTCTCACAAATTAAGAACCCCCATGATGGTGATTGATGGCTATGCCAATTTATTAAAAGATGGTGTGTTAGGCCCACTATCAGAGAAACAACAAGAAGCCGTGCATTCCGTGTGGGATAAATCGAGCGAATTGATTCATACCTTTGAAAAACAATTAGGGATTTTGGGGATTCATGCGGGTAAAGCCCGTCAGCATGAGGCTACCTTAGGATTGAGCGCTTTTTTCCAGGAAAAAATAGGCATCCTAAAAAAATTATTCGAAAGGCAATTTCCTGATAAAAAGATTGAACTTAGCTATCCTTCCAACGAGGTATCCCTTACTCTAAGAGTGAATTCAGAATATTTTGAATTAATAATTAAAAGTCTTTTAGAAAATGCCCTGAAATTTAATGCTAATGTTCAAGCTCAGGTTCAAATAACGATGGAAAAGCGTGAAGGGGAATTAATCTTAGCCGTAACCGACAATGGCATGGGCATTCCACCTGAAGAACAAGAAAAGATTTTTGAATTATTTTATCAGATCGACAAATTCCGCACCGGTAATGTTAAAGGGCATGGGCTAGGTTTAACACTGGTTAGCGATTTTATGACAGCTTTGGGGGGTAAAACAGAAGTTAAATCTCAAATAGGGAAGGGGTCTACTTTTTCTTTACATTTTCCCATTTCAAGCCAATAAGTGGTCAAAGTCAGATTAGTTATGAAGAAATTTAGCTTGATCGTTTGGATCTTTGTTTTTCAGAGTGCTTGTTATCACCCTCATCCGGTTCATCAGCTGCCTAACATTGGTAAAGTTGAACCACGCACTTTATTTTTAGCCCTTGATGGGGTAGATTATTTTCTCATCGCAGAGCTCAAAAAAGAAGGGTATTTCAAAGATTTTTTTAACCCCGCTCCTTTCATTTCAACTTTTCCTTCGGTCACCGGCATTGGTTTTACAGGGATCTTTAAACCCCTCGGGGTAAAAAAGGTGCCAGGTTATGAACTAAAGTTTTATTCCCTAAAAGATAATAAAATGGAAGGCGGCAAATTAAGCGAGGTTTACAAAATAATTTTTGATTTTAAGTTATTTTTTGATCGATACCGTCATAAGGTAGAAGAGAAGGGCCTTATGTACGCCTTCCCCGGGCTGGCTGGCAAACAAGATCTCAAAAAAACAGAAGAATTACTCTATGAAAATGGTAAAAACGTGCTGCTCAGCTATGTAGGGGGGACTGATGGTTCTAGTCATTTGTTAGGTAGAGAACGTACTAAACGGTTTTTGATTTATCTCGATGGTTATTTGCATGAAATAAAACAGCGATACCATGAGCGTACGGGCAGAGACCTTCGAGTGGTGCTATTTTCCGACCACGGTTTTCTCCACAAAAAGGCCAAAAATATTAGGCTCGGCCTATTAAAACAACGTTTGAAAGAAAATGGGTTTCGTATCGCCAAATCGATTCAATCGCCTTACGATGTTGTGACAACCCGTTTTGGGCAACTTAACTCTGGGGTTTTTTTCACAACTCAGAGCGCCCAACGTGAGAAGGTAGCCAGAATACTCGCTCAAACAAAAGGGGTGGATTTAGTTTTTTGGTATAATGAGGATCCCAAAAAGATTTTTGTCTTAAATTCTAAAGGCGAAGAAGCAGGGTTTGAATTTAAGTCGGAGCAAATGTATCGTTATCAAATCATCACAGGCGATCCTTTGAATTATATTCCAGTACTCGAAAAAAATAATTTAAAGGTGGGGCAATGGATAGACGAAGATACATGGTTTCGAATGACCTATGATCATGAATACCCTGATGCAGGGTATCGCCTTTATGATGGCTTAACAAATTTAATTGAAAATCCGGGTTCTATTTTAATTAGTACTGAAAAGGAATATGAATATGGTTCATTGGCAGCCCTAGTTGGTACATGGACTCATTTCGGTCATCAAGGTACTCATGGGGGATTATTTAAAGAAAGCACTTGGGGTTTTATGATGACCGATTGGGGTACTAAAAGGGTGTTGCCCATTGCTTTACGCTATGATCAACTTTTTCCGTTCTTTATTCCAGAGGTGACAGGAGGGCTGTAGTATTGTAAATACTACAGCCCTCCTGTCATCCTGAGCCGTAGGCGAAGGATCTCATCCTGAAGCGAAGCTGAAGGATCTTATATGCAATGCCATCATTGCCAAAAGAATAGTGAAGTCGGCGACCGAGTAGGGCGGCGAGAAACTTGCGCCCATTGTGGATGGGACCTTCATGTTTGTTATAATTGCCAGCATTATGATAAATCTTCTTATAATGAATGCCGGGAAACTCAAGCTGATCGGGTATTAGAAAAAGAAAAATCTAATTTTTGCGATTATTTTTCGCCATCCCAAGGTGATAAAAAGCCAGGCAAAGATTCAACCCTTGATGCCAAAGCTAAATTAGCTGCATTGTTTAAGAAATAACTAAATTATTCTGAACCATGTCATCCCCGCGAAGGCGGGGACCCATGATGGTGAAGAATCTTCCATTTAATTTCTTTTTATTTTCCCATTGGCTGTTTTAGCTAAGCTTCCTACAAAAGCAATCTCATGCGGAATTTTGTATTTTGCAAGTCGTTCACCGCAAAAATCTAGAATAGATTTTTTTAATTGCAAATAATCATCCACCGATTTTTTATACACCACATAAGCCATCGTGATGGTTTTGCCGGGCTGCAGTTCTTTTCCTATCACCGCACTTTCTTGAACTTCAGGGTACTGATTCAGCACATTTTCAATTTCCAAGGGCGAAATTTTAAATCCACCGCTGTTAAAAATGTCGTCGCTTCTTCCCTGGTAAAAGATGTAACCCTCTTCGTCTTGATAAGCCAGGTCTCTGGTTAAAAACCAATCCCCCTGAAAAGGGTTTTCTAATTCGCCCTTTGGGTTCAAATAACCCAACATAAGCCCTGGATGATTGCGGTGAATAGCAATCTCTCCGTCTAAGATCTTGACCCATTCTGGAAAATAGGGCTTTCCACAACTACCGGGTCTGCTGATTTCACCATAACGTTCTGTAATATACACCGAGTTTTCGGTCATTCCCAGCCCTTCTAAAATCAGAATCCCTGTGAGGAGTAAAAACTTTTCTTTCAGTTCTGGGTTAAGACTTTCGCCGGCACTATTGGCCACTTTAAGATGAGGCAGCGAGATAGGCTTTTGCTCTAAATGGTTAATGAGTCGGCGAAAAATCCCCGGGACCGACATGAAAGTATGAACATGATAGCGCTTAATGAGCTCAATGATTTTTTCTGCTGTCAAGTTGCCATCACAGGTGAGGGTTGTGATGCCGTGGCGCCAAGCATCTAAGAAATTGCTGGTTAGGGCATAAGACCAATTGAGCGGGCTGGTGTTAAAAATGACTTGGCGTGATTTTAGACTGTGCCATTTTTCAATGCGTTCATCATGGGCAGGAATGCTGCGATGAGCATGCAAAACTCCCTTTGACTTTCCAGAAGCCCCCGAAGTGTAAAGAATAAATGCCGGGTCATTGGGGTGAGTAGGGGAGATATTAAAATTTTGGGAAGAATTTTTTAGTAAATCTTCGATACGATGGTATTGGGCAGAAGGAAAATCGGTATGGGGGGATTCTAGAACCAAGATGTGATCAAGATAGGGTTGTAGGGGAATAAATTTTTTTATTTGAGTTGCGTGGGTCAAAACAACTCTAGCTTTACTATCTTGAAGAATGGCCTCTAATTCAGGCTCGGTTAATTGAGTGCTTGTAGGGATAGGAAGAATTCTAGATTTTAAACAACCTAAGAATGCGATTTGAAAAAAGGGGATATTAGGCAAATGAAAAAGAATTCGAGTTTCTTTTTCTAACGTTAACGATGCTAACAAGTTGGCAAAGCGATTGCTGAGCCTAGCCACTTGTTCGAATTTTAATTGGATTTTTTTGCCGGCTTCATTTTCCCAATAAAGGGCAGCCCAATTTTTATGGTGATGGTGGTGGGCATGACGATCACAAATGTCGTAGGCAAGATTATACACAAGATTTAAAGGACTACGTTTTCCTGATAAAGCCCAAAGGTTTTGCGAAGTACGTCGCTGATTTCTCCTAAAGTTCCGTAACAACGCACGGCATTAAGGATCAACGGCATTAAATTTTCGCTAGCTCGGGCAGCCTTTTCTAATTGTAATAAAGCCTCATTAACTTTTTTCTGATCACGGTTTTGCTTCAACGATTTTAATCTGGCAATTTGCGAAGATTCTAATTTTGGATCAACTTTTAAAATCTCGGGTTGCGATTCTTCGTGATTTTGGAATTTATTTACCCCTACGATGATAATCTTTTCTTCTTCGATACCTTTTTGGTATTGGTATGCCGATTCTTGAATCTCTCTTTGTTGAAACCCTTGCTCAATAGCTGCAACCGCACCCCCTAGTGCATCAATTTTTTCGATATACTCATGCGCCTTTTTTTCGATTTCGTCGGTTAAGTGTTCAATGAAATAAGAGCCGCCCAAGGGATCGATGGTTTCAGTGATTCCGGTTTCATAGGCTAAGATTTGTTGGGTTCGCAAAGCGAGCATGGCTGAGGCTTCGGTGGGGAGGGCCAAAGCTTCATCACGTGAATTGGTATGTAAACTTTGCGTGCCACCCAATACAGCGGCCATAGCCTGATAGGCAACCCGTACAACATTGTTGTCAATTTGTTGGGCCTGTAGGGTAGAACCACCGGTTTGAGTATGAAAACGTAAGGCACAGCTACGCTCATTGGCATGAAAACGTTCTTTCATGAGTCTGGCCCATAGCCTTCGTGCGGCGCGGAATTTAGCAATTTCTTCTAAAAAATTATTATGGGCATTAAAAAAGAAAGAAAGCCGTTTAGCAAAGTCGTCGACTTTCAGGCCCGAATCGAGGGCGGCTTGAACATAGGCTAGGCCATTAGCTAAGGTAAAGGCCACTTCTTGTACCGCCGTCGAGCCAGCTTCACGAATATGATAACCCGAAATAGAAATGGTATTCCAATTGGGCACATGGTCTTTGCAATAGGCAAATACATCCGTAATGATACGCATTGAATGTTTGGGTGGGTAAATATAGGTGCCACGAGCGATGTATTCTTTCAGCAAATCATTTTGAATCGTGCCCGATAACTTTTCGCAAGGGACCCCTTGTTTTTCGGCCACTGCAATGTAGAGGGCAAGGAGAATGGCCGCTGTTGCGTTGATGGTCATTGAGGTGGAGACTTTATCAAGGGGAATATTTTTAAAAAGTACTTCCATGTCGGCCAGCGAATCAATGGCGACACCTGATTTACCCACTTCGCCACGCGAACGAGGGTGATCGGAATCGTAGCCCATCTGAGTTGGCAGATCAAAGGCCACCGAAAGCCCCGTGCCACCCTTTTCGATCAGGTAACGATAGCGTTGGTTAGATTCTTCGGCCGTGCCAAACCCAGCATACATGCGCATCGTCCAATGGCGCCCACGGTACATGGTGGGTTGTACCCCACGCGTGAAGGGGTAAGCGCCAGGAAAGCCAAGTTGCTCTAAATATTCATGGTCGGGGTCTTTGGGCAAATAGAGGTGATCATGGGCTTTTTTAAATTTTTCATCATGAGACATGAGGTTTTATATAGCGGGTTTTCCGATAAGCGCAATGCAAAAAAGTCTAGATTTAATGGTAAGATTCATGGCATGAGTGGATCCCGGATCGGGGTCCGGGATGACGTAATGCCGTCATGCCGGACTTGATCCGGCATCCATTCATTTTTAACCTTATGGCACACCAAATACGTAATTTTTATGTGGTAGGAGGGGGTTGCTTTGCCACCCAATATACCCAATGGTTGCTTCGTTCGGTAAAATTAAATTGGCTAACTTTTGAAAAAATTATTTGTGTGGATAAAAACCCCCAGTGCAAAGTTACAAAAGAAATTCAAGACCCTCGTGTGCAGTTAGAATGTGCAGAATGGTATGATTTTTTTCCACAGTTAATTATTAATCATTATCAAGATGCTAATGCCCAACAAGATCATTGGATCCCTTCGCACATGGCACCTCACATCCTCTTTCATAGTTTTATTAAGGCGATCAAACTTTTAGAAGCCATTGGTTCTCATCAAGATATCGTTTCGATTTCATTTCAAGAACCGTTCCATACACCGGTGCGCCTAGAACTGGCGAGTGGTGATATGGCGGTGAGTTTTGCAGAGTGGCGTTGCCCCATGAATTGCATTGAACCTACGCGGTGCCCCGCTATTCAAGATGCTCGCACTTGGGAAATGCGCGATACCATGCAAGCTCATTTGCAAAAAACCAGCTTTGATTCCTTTCATTATTTACAATGCCAACATCTCTGTCATGCCGTGGGTACAATTCCGATGATGCAGATTTATCAAGAGTTCGAAAAATTATTAAATAAAATTAAAAATCAAAAGATTGAATCTTTTGCCATTGCAACCATCTCCAGTTGCCACGGTTTAATTTCAGGTGCTAAAATTTTATAGTTGTCATATATGGATCCCGGGTCTAGCCCGGGATGACGCAATACCGTCATGCCGGACCTGATCCGGCATCCATTCATTCATTCATTCATTCATTCATTCATTCATTCATTCTGAGCCTTGGGCGAAGAATCTCTTACCTGATCCGAAGTGAAAAATTGGTAATCAAAATAATTCCAAGAATTAACGTAAGGCCGTTTAAAATCACAGCTTGTCGATGTAAACGGCGGAAGATGGCTTGTTTAGTTTGGGCTAACTCTGAAGGTTGTTCAGACATGGTCTTCAGTTCTTGTTTTATTTGATGGGTTTGGGGCAAAATTTTGACTCCCGCATAAAAAGAGCATCCCAACATAATGACAATAGCAATCATTCTAAACCAATGGGCCTCTCGATCGATCATGGTTTCGAGAACTGTGGCAATGAGCATGACCCCACCTAGGCCATACCCAATATGATAATAGGTTGGAAATAATACCCCAACAAATTCACCCGCAATTTCTTTAGCCAAATGGCGAAAGGCCATGGGGGCTAAAAAGGCACTGAAATAAACCATGCCCCCGGTCCATAAACTCAGAGCCAACAAATAAATAATCTGTAGAAATTTTATCATTTCACTATTTATAACGATTTGAAAGAGTAAGAACAACCTTTATTCGCACCAAAACCAATTTGCGCTTGACAGGTTGTGCTAGTTGTATTATTTTAGATAGGACTCTAAAAAAGTTCGATGTATTTTAGACCTCAAGCTAAAATAATGTGATTAACTTTTATGCTACCTCGCCAATTAGAACCCATTATTATTAATGATCTCAAAAAAAAGATGGTTTTTATTGCGGGTCCACGGCAATGTGGCAAGACTACCTTGGCTAAGGCCATCACAAAAAAGGTCAAAATTCCTTTTAGCTATTACAGCTGGGATATTGATGAACAAAGATTAGACCTGTTAAAAAATCGTCTGGATGTCCATTCGCAATTATGGATTTTTGATGAGTTGCACAAATATTCCAGGTGGCGAAATTGGCTTAAAGGGAAATACGATCAATTTCATGACGATCATCGTATTTTAGTGACGGGTAGTGCCAAATTAGATGCCTATAGTCGAGGCGGTGATTCTCTACAGGGCAGGTACTATTTTCACCGGCTTCATCCTTTTACTTTATCAGAACTTCATCAAAAAAAACTTCTCCCATTAGAAGAAATAGTTAAGTTTGAAATGAAAATTCCAACCTCCCTGCATCGGCAACTTAAGGATCTTTTGGTGCTAGGAGGGTTTCCAGAACCTTTATTTTCTGGGTCTGAGAAAGAAGCAGGTCGTTGGAGGCTGGCCTATGGAGCTAGATTAATTCGAGATGAAATTCGAACCCTCGAAAAGGTTGTGGATTTAGATAAAATGGAGCTACTTTTAGATCGATTGCCGGTTACAGTAGGTTCTGTTTTATCCATCAATAGTCTCAAAGAGGATCTAGAAGTTGCTTTCGAAACCGTTCGTCATTGGGTCGCCATTTTTGAAAAATTATATGCTATTTTTCGAGTCGCTCCTTTTGGAGCCCCTCGAATCAAGGCTGTTAAGAAAGAACAAAAACTTTATTTTTGGGACTGGAGCAAAGTAGAGAATGAAGCCAGTCGTTTTGAAAACCTGGTTGCTCTCCATTTGTTGCGATTTGTTCACTGGCGACAGGATGTAGAAGGCGAAAAATGGGAATTGCGATATTTTAGGGATGTGGTGGGGCATGAAGTAGACTTTATTTTGCTTAAACAAGGCAAACCATGGGCAGCTATTGAGGTGAAATTAAACGAACAAAACTTAGATTCTAATCTAAAATATTTATTAGAGAGAGTCTCATTTCCCTATGCCTTTCAAGTTAGTTTAATGGGAAATAAAGATTGGATGACTTCTCCTATCAACGGATGCACCGCGCGAATCATGCCCGCAACTCGATTTCTCGCCCATTTTTAATAAAGGTGACCTCTAAAAACGACCCATCTGCAGAGCCTGTCCAGAGCGCAAGCGAAGGATTGCCCGCAAAGCCGCGATCCTCACGTATTTCCATATATGCTCCGGTCGCGTCTTTGCGGGCGCCTTGCATCTGGGCCCTTTTTAGAGGTCCCCCCAAATCCAAGTTATTAGAGGTGCCCTAAAGACAAATAACCTGTAGAAATTTTATCATTTCATTGTCTATAACGACTTGGAAGAGTAAAAATAACCTTTATTCGCACTAAACAGTGAGGTGATTTATGAAAAAAATAGCTGTGGTTTTATCGGGTTGTGGAGTGATGGATGGTTCTGAGATTCATGAAGCGGTGATAACTTTATTAGCCTTAGATCGTGCGGGTGCTCAGGCTATTAAGATCGCTCCCAATATAGAATTAGAGGAGATTAACCACTTAACCAATCAACCCACAGGTAAAAAACGTAATGTGCTGCAAGAGTCGGCGCGCATAGCCCGTGGTGATATTAAAGACATCGCAGTGGTGAAAGCCAGTGATGTTGATGGATTAATTTTCCCGGGTGGCTATGGTGCAGCTAAAAACCTCTGTGACTTTGCAACAAAAGGGGCTGAAGCAAAACCTCACCCCGAGGTGGCTCGTTTGGTTAAAGAAGTCTATGCTGCTAAGAAACCCATTGGAGCTCTTTGCATTGCCCCAGCCTTGATGGCCTGCATCTTAGGTCGAGAACTTCATCCCGAACTAACGATTGGCAATGATGCCGGCACTGCTGCGGCTTTAGAAAAAATGGGGGCAAGACATGTTGCAGTGACGGCAAGTGAAATTGTGATTGATAAACAAAATAAAATTGTTTCAACCCCCGCTTACATGTGTGCCCGTAGCATCAAAGAAGCTGCCGATGGGATTGAGAAATTAGTTACCGCAGTTTTGAAGCTGGCTTAATAAGTGCCGTATACTATCTGTATACTCTTTGTGCATGATTAGAGAACTCAAATCTCCTTTTTGCCGAGAAAGAAAAAGAGCAGGCACCTAACTTACGGTTGAAAAGGAGATTGCCATGGGGGGAGTTGCTAGCGTCATTGCCAAATATCTAGGGCTGCCAGAGGGGAATGCAGAATTAGGTCGTGAAACTGGTTTGCCCGTGGGTGAGCATACTGACACCCCCCTCGAGTTAAGTAAATTAACTGTTGATCAAGAGCCGGTCTCTACATTTAAAGTGTTGCAATACTTCCTGGGTCCTTTGCCGAAGCTAGCTTCTCAAGGCCTGACTTTATTTGGAAAACTATCCGAAAAAGTTTCTTCGCTGAACTTGGAGGGCTTGGATAAAATGCTAGCAGAGGTTCCTCGAGCTGCTGGTGAAATGATACCGGAGTACGGATCGCTGGCCCAGATTCAAGAAGATCTGATTCGCTTGGCGGATGGAAGCCCTGATCCCATTGTTTTAGTGGAACCTAAAAGTAATACCATTTATCTCCTTGTGGATCCTCAAGCCAAGGGCTCGCGCCGGATGATTGTAGGCAAGCTAAGAGACTCAGATTCTAAAGACCGCTCGACTGAATTTCGGAGTGCCTTGGCTGAAGGAAAACCCTTTGCCTTTAGCATCCCCCGTGAAGAGTTTGCTCAAATGGAGATTATCGAAGAAGGCGCGATTACCCGGGTTGGAAGTCGAGAAAGCAGTATCGTAATGAAACTCCTGCTTGAAGATGGAATTCGCTTGGAAAGCTCTTTTGTCTGGCCCCAAGTAGAAGCTACTACCGACCTGGATTGGTGGAACGCTGGCTCGGCCTTGGGAGACGTTGCCTTGGCTGCGGGAGCTGCCAGAGTGGGGAAAATCAATGGAGCTAAGAAAGGTACCTTACCGGATGTGCCGGATGCCAGGATAAGCCCTAACCCTCGGGATAGAACATCCACAGAAGAGCGGCGAGATTACCGAGCTCAGAAACCAGAGCCCTCAGGAAGAGAGCCGAAGCCGGATTCGAAGTTTTCCAAAAAAGCCCGGCCGAAGACATCTCGCACACCACGGGCTTCCAGCCAGCTGGGTTACATTAGAAATCCACGAACTTCTATAGAAGAGCGCATCAACAGTATTTATTTCCAGCTTGGGCGAGGCAATTCTTCACGAAGATATCGGGCATACGCGGATGCCAAGCCATTTTCGTCTGGAATTCCTTGGAAGCGATCTCTAATTTCTCTGAATCAACCGACAGCCCCAACACCAGAACCGGCTAGGCCGGCACCTGTTGTGCCGCCCTCTGCTCCAGCGGCGCCTTGGGTTATCAATCAGGCAAGCGGGCCTAAGCCAACAAACCAAGCAGCTTATTTTCTAATTCAAACTAACCAAACTAACCCAGCTCCCGTAGGCATGACCTATTTGAACCCCCAAGCAAAGACTAGCTCAAGACCGGAAGCATCATCATCAAAGCCTGGGATTCCTACGCTTTGGAGAGGAAATGCTTTAACTGACAGTGAGCGCTTAGCTCAAGAACGCTTGACACAACGTCAAGCAGAAGACGCTAAAAGCAAAGAAGAGGAACGCCGACGGATGATTGGGTGGCTAGAAAGTGAGATCCAAAGGCACAAGTCTAATGGAAATGAAGATCTAGCAAGATTGCTGGGGTTTAGGTTGGGGCAATTGCGGGAGGATTCATCTTCACCCGATAACACGGAACCTTCGCTTAAAGGTCTTAAAATTGTTAATTCGGCTGACTCTGGAAGTCCAGCCAGTGCACCAGCGGATGGGGCGGATGGGGAAGCGAAGACAAACAAACCAGTGGCAACTTTGCCCAGGGACTATGCTTTTGATGGGAAGTTCTACATAGGTAGAAACCCAGGCGAAAATGGAATCATTGTCCATGATGCGAGGGCAAGAAGTTATCATGCTGTAGTCAAGATTGATACCGATGGCTCTTATTGGATAGCAAATAATTACCCTGATAGATCCACTATTGTAACTCGAGATAACAAGAGCTGGAGAATTGAAGAAGATGTTTGTACGGCCTTAGAACCGGGGGACATTATCTCGATTTATGATACCCATTTCAGGTTTGAAATAGAGGGGGGCAAAGGTCATTTTGAAACTACAACAGCGCCAAGAGAGATGAAGTCTCT
Organism: Deltaproteobacteria bacterium; assembly: GCA_016183235.1. Classification (NCBI taxonomy): domain Bacteria; kingdom Pseudomonadati; phylum Myxococcota; class Myxococcia; species Deltaproteobacteria bacterium. The sequence goes on along the minus strand of JACPFA010000014.1, from coordinate 43,766 downwards.
AATAGGAGCAGCGAAGCTTCCTCCCCAAGTTAAAGTGGAGACTGATTTAAGTGGGGCATGGATTAGTCTAGGTGAGGTGGTCTTCGGGTATCCCAGAGCGCTTGTTGTTGAAAGAGATGGAGCTGAACTGCGTATTAGATCTTGGGGACAACTACTACAGGATGGTGATGTGATTAAAGACCATCTTAGTAAATTAGAAATTTTAGTAACCATTGATGAAACGAGCATACGATTTACCTCAACAGAGCAAAGTTCGCCGGAGATTGCGCCTTCCCCAAAATATCAAGCTCTAGTTGCAAGGAAAACTGCGGTATCAGTTGAAGAGATCGCCAAGAATATCTTAGCCCTTCCTCGAGAGGAAGCACTTGCAGCATTAGAAAGGGCCTATGCATCCGGTAATTTAGCTGATTTGGTTATTGCATGGGAAGAATTGCATCTCGATCGTGCTCATCAAGGTAATTTTTCTGAGGCCAGGGGCAGGCTTGCAGCGCTTGAAAGGGAGTTTTTTCATTATTATAAAGATCCATCCACCGTTACTATGCATGAAAAACTGACCCTTGTAGCGGATTACTTAAAACAAGAGGGCCTCGTTGGCGAATACATGCCTGAAGAATTTAAAGTTCTTTTAGAGACGGCTCAAACAAACTCAAGCTTACTCGACAACTTATTTGGTCTATACCAAGTGTCTAGATTTCTCAATTCTCGAAAATTAAACCGATATGTGGAGTCTGATGTTTCGTTTACAAATCTTATTTTGTCAGGCGAGGGAGTATGTGAAAACTTGACCATTTTATTTGCACATTTTGCATCACTCGCACATTTAGACATTGCCGTTAGAACTTATCAATCGCATGTTTTTCTCTACTACCAAGCCGCTGACCTTGTCGTTGAAACAACAAGATCTTATGCAGCTGCTTCAAGTGCTGAGCCTAACCTCCGTGTTTCTGGAGAAGAATGTCAAGCAAGGCCGGCTTATTTCTCCTTTGTGGGGAGGATAAATAATTTAGCAGCTTCTTTACTGCAGGGAAATCGCACAAGGGCCCGTGAATTATTTGAGAAAGCAATCGAGCTATTACCCTCTACTGCCGGTCTTTATGTAATTCTTGGAAAAATGTATGAAGGAGAACAGGATTTTACAAAAGCCGTTGAATACTATCAATACGCGCTCACAATCAATCCACGTAATAAAAAAGCTAGAGAAAAACTTGGAGCAATAGCCGAAAAGATTTCACCAGCTCAAGCTGGGGCGATAAAATCATTTTTAGATGGGATTTCCGATCCATCATTAGAAGGCGATATTCGCAGAGCAAAAAGCATTAAACTGGAGGCTCTTGGGTCTGGGGCTGAAGGCTTTGACCCATTTGACACCGATGATGACCTACTTGACACCGATGATATTGAGGAGGAGGACATTGTTAAAGGGCCTGAAGTCCGTGTGCTCGATGAGCTTTCAAAATTAATTCAAAGAGCTAAGACTGATCGAAGCGCTCGGATTACTGTTCTCGAGCACGTAAGATACCACGCCGATCAGGTAAAACCGGCACATATTTTAGCGTTAGCCGAACTTGCAAAGACAAGCGTCAAGGCAGCAAGAGCCTTGGTAGACCTTGCAGAAAGACGTTCTGATTTGCGAGAAGCTATAATTGTGGCATCCCGAGGCCTTGGTTTTGTCAGAAGTATTCGAGAGGCCCATCATAATTTTTCAAGATTGATTGAAACTGCCAAAACTAATCGAGGTGTCAGAGCTTCTGTGCGTCAGCACGTGATGGAGCACCCTGAAGAAATAACACAAAGACATGTCCGTGAACTTGCCGCGCTTTGCCATGCAAGTGCTAAGGCAGCAAATGCACTAGCATACCTTGTTGTGGCGCGCCCTGATTTAAGGAGCCTCATCATCGATCAACTGATTAGCCAAGAAACAGGTTTTTCCCTAAGAAGCTTAACTTCTATTTTAAAAGCCCACCCCGACTATTTTACCACCGGTCATATTGTGAGAATATTTTCAGAGCTACCCAAAAATAAACGGTGCAGTCAGGAACATGGCGATAAAGTACTAACTCTGCAACGCTGGGTAGCCTTGTACCTTCCAGAAAAACTAGTGGAATTAGGGGGTCGGTTAACAGATTTGGTCATCGGTAACTATTTTCACTTAGGTGAAAGAGCTTTGTTACCTCTAAGAAACCCTGATATGGCTGTGGCTAGACTCCTGCCTGAGCGTGCGCAGGATGGTCTTCGGAGGGTGGGCGAATGGATGGAACCTTTGCTGCGATCTTTGCAAGAGAGGGGACGTATAAGAAGAGCCCAGCCGGCACCAGCTCCCCAAGCTGCGCTTAGAAATCCCCAGCCTCAGAGAGAAGCAGCTTCCCCTCGTAAAGGTATTCGTCATGAAGATGGAGCCCCGGCTGGACGATTTACCATGTTGGCACATGAAGAAGGGTGGGTAGAAGACGGTGGTGCAGGCGTGGTGGCGCCAAAGGCCGACAAAAAAGTGGCCTCTCCGACTCCCAATCCCAATGAAGGAAAAGGAAAAGATCGTTTTGAATTGATTGATATTGATTGATAGGAAATAGGATATCATCAATTTTTTAGACTGATCAGGCAGGGCACAAAAATAGCACATGTATACTATCTGTATACTCTTTGTGCATGATTAGAGAACTCAAATCTCCTTTTTGCCGAGAACAAGAGCAGGAGCTTAACTTACGATTGAAAAGGAGATTGCTATGGGGGGAGTTGCTAGCGTCATTGCCAAATATCTAGGGCTGCCAGAGGGGAATTCAGAATTATATTATGACAGGGGCCGATTATCTTTAAGGGTTGATACTGAATTGCCCAAAATGAACCCTGAGGGGAAAAGCCATGACAAAATTAACGTGGCTGAAAATCCTAACTGTTTTGTTGAGGTCACGCTTGATTTGCAAGAGGAAGCAATTAAAGGAACCAGCACACAATCCGTTACTCATTGGGCCTTTGATCGTGAAGGGCAGCTTTATCCACGCTCTGATGCAGGGGTAGCTTGTGTGCCATCAGAATATTCAGATTCAGGTGAGTATGTAGGAAAATTTGAGGCAAGGCCGGTCCCTTCATTTGGTGCTCCTATACAGAACTATTATGGGGCTTATGAGTTTGCTCAACCCTTGGAGCCTGCCAAAATAGCTGCTGTTCGAGGCGCTTTGCAAACCTTAGGTTATCTCAGTTCATCTCATTCAGATTCACCGGTTGTTGATGATACATTGATCGTTGCATTAAAAGAAGCTGATCGCAAAACCCCGGAGGTTGGCGATCAAGTAAGCCTTAAACTAAATGATGAAGCGTTTGTTGGAACAATTATATGGACAGGGACTTTAAGTTTAATCATTCGCAACGAGCAAAATGAACTGTTGATCCTTCGGAAAAGGGGGGATGAATATCAAGCTATTTCAAAGGAGTCTGTTGCTTACAATTATGACAGGTCTGAATTCGTAAGAATTTTTGCTTCCGCAAAAAAAATCATTAATGATGAAGCCGCAACAACTCTCCTAATCGTGGAAGATTTCCAAGAAATTCCTAAAAAATAAATATGAAACCCATTCGTTCATTATCTCCAAATGAAGATGTGCAGAAACTCCTCGTTCAGCTAGATGCTAATGGGGATGGAAGCCTCGAGGTAAAAGAAATTGATCACAATGAAGATGGCTATATCGATGCTCAGTTGTTTCCGAAAGGCTGGGACGATCAACAACGAATTTCTGTAGAACACGCCTTATTTTCCCACCATCTTATTCAAAAAATCAGAGATTCATCCCAAACCGAAAGATTTTATCAGGATTTACTTCAAGATAAAGAATTAAACAATCCCACAAACTTTTTGGAAGATGGTAATTTTAACCGAATAGATCATGGCAAAAAAAGGTTAGATTTATTTTATAAGGGCGATGCAGCCATTTTGTTATCTAGAGATGTTAAGATCATAGATGGTCAGCCTTGTGTCTTAGTTCGAATTTTGGACCATGATCATCACCAATATCGCTCTGATTTAAATGCCAATATAGAAACCATGGAAGGATGGGTTCCTTATTGGGCATTGTTTGGTAACATTTTTCCAGTGCCTGATTCTAGTTCTGGGCGTCATTTATCTTTTGAAGATAAATTTGAAATTCAGAAAAATCGTTCTGAAGAAGTAGATCCAAGAATACCCCCTTTTCGAAAAGGCGACCGAATTCAAGGGATTTTTTTCATAGACTTTCGCAGGGAAGATCCCACTCAAATTATGGTCCGTCCCAATGATATTGATGGAAGACTTACGGATGAGTATTTAATTTCTGTGACCAAGGAAGAATATCAACGTTGGGGTGCCCTTCAAGGCATTCCTTTAAAGGGGGGGATTGAAATTACGGGTGATGGAAAATATGGTTATTCAAATGTGTTTATCTACCCGGCAAAAGTAATAACACTCACCCCAGCCTATGACACCAATCCCATGGGTATAGAAGCCCCTGGGGTTGTGGCCAATCTCCCCTATGGGAGCAAAATGGTTTTAGAGGGGACTATCCTTGATGAAACGACCGTGACTTGGTGGGATGGTGAAACACATAAGCCTAGAGACAAGAAAATTACTCTTCAATTATCCGATGGTCGAAAAATTTTCATCTATGTTCATGCTGACCAAACTTATGTTCCTTCTCCCTTGTCAGACAACGTCGATGATAAAAAGCCTGAGGTGGGAGATGTGATACGTCTTGAAACTTTGGTGACTGGGGCAAGCAAAATATTTGGGGATGCCCATGATTATTTTGACCCTCCACAAGGAGAAAAGATTTTACAAGGGGATTATGAAATTTATCTTTTGCAACGTGGCCCAACCCGCCAAAGAGCTTACGATCAGCTTCGACAGCAAGTTAAGGAGCAACAAACGGGCCTTGCCCATGCGATTGTTGATGGAAAGCCCGCAGAGGCTCGAAAGAGTTATGCCAAATTATTTGTGCAAGAATTAACCCCTGAAGAACGAACTCAACTTATCCATACAATCAATCAACTTTCTCCTGCCGAACGGCCGATTATAATTCCCAAAGAGGAACTTTTTATTGCCGATGATGTTAATAAACGGTTTGATGTTGATATTCATTCAATGACGCACCCAGAATTTTTAGATTTTGTTGATAGAGTAACACGACAAGCTTTTAGGGACAGCCAAAAGTTGCAAAACAAAAATAACTTAGATGAGTCTTATATTTTTAGGATTTTAAAAGGCATCCATGCGCCTAATGAAACCATTGAAAAATATTTAACTCAGGCGATTGATGCCCGTTTGAACCATTTTTTAAAGGGAGAGGGGCGTAATAACTATGACCATGATCGAGATTGGGATGACGCTTATATGATTATAAGCTCGTTGAGTCACCTTGCTTACCTGGGAACCCCAACAGCGGCGACTCAGCTCATCGATTATGCGAATGTAATCACCCTTTCAGAGCAGGAAAACCAAGAGGGGCAAGGAGAACTACTTTTTGAATCAATATCTAGGCTTACAAATTGCCTTGACCGTGCTTTTTACGAAAATAATCAAGCGGTCATTCAAGTCTTTAAGGAAAGAGCTCCTCATTTATGGACCATGGATTTACATCTTACAAAATTACAGATTAATAATCCCCGTACCCGCGGTTCTCATGTGACCTTTTTTAATACAAACACGGCGAACCCCTTAGCAGGTTTGACCACTGCTTTTCAATCTCCTGGCAGTGGAGGGGTGAGACATCTTTATTCATCTGAGCTTGAACAATTAAGGGGTGTATTAGAAGTGGTGGACCCTCAACTCCAACGTTATCAAGGGGAAGATCTACATAAAACCCTCTTGGCCGATCTCCAAAAACTAGCCAAAAAATACCCTGTGGTTCAAAAAATAATTAAAGCTGTCGAGGGAAAAGGATATCAGTTTATAACCTACGATGAAGATGATCCTCAAATTCCTCTCAGTGTTAGGTGGATTATGAATGGGCGGGTGGGTGCTGCAACCTATAAGGGTTCCCGTGTGGTTTATTTTAATATGAATGCCCTGGTTCGACATGCTCGCATGGAGGGCATTGATCCGGATATATTTGTTTTAGGAGTTCTTGTTCATGAAGGCATTCATATTTTGTCGGATGTATCCTATGACTCATTATCGGCGGAACAATCACAGTTGGAACTTGAAAAAATGGAGGTGCAGGAAGAGGCTACAGAAGTTGAAAAGAAAATGCAGATGGTTATTTTAGAAGAGATTTTTGGTAATGTAGTGCAAGATATTGTCATGGAACGTGAAGGGGGGAACCCTTACCAACTTTTAGCAGAAGATTTTAAGCCTCCATCCGGGAAATATGTTCGTCAACTGAACGAACTGAAGATAGAACAGACAACACTTGTATTAATAAATTTTTATAGACCATACCCAACGAATCAACTCAATGAAGCGGACTTTGCCTTAATTACTCGGCGGCTTACTAACTTTCTTAATTCTGGCAAGGTAGAAGCCTACTTGGTGAGTGAATTAAAGAAGCACGAGATATAAGGGTTACAAAAAAGGCCCCGATAAAAAATAATCAACCATGCTTGCCGAAGTATTGTTTGGAGTCTTTCACGTTAGGCTTAATCGTGTCAGCCCCGGGTTTCCAATTGGCTGGGCAAACTTCACCATGTTTTTCCACAAATTGTAAGGCATCTACCAGGCGCAAGGTTTCTTCGACGTTGCGGCCCAAAGGCAAATCGTTTACCGTTTGTTGGCGTAAAATGCCTTCTTTATCGATTAGGAAAAGACCGCGTAAGGCAATACCTGCGTCTTCTAATAGCACGCCGTATTTGCGGGAAATTTCCTTGTTGGTGTCGGCAATTAAGGGATAATTAATGGAACCAAGACCGCCGTCTTTACGAGCAGTATTTTTCCAGGCCAAGTGAGAAAAATGACTATCGATTGAAGCGCCCAGCACTTGTACGTTGCGCTTTTTGAATTCTTCAATGGCTTCACTAAAGGCGATAATTTCGGTTGGGCAAACAAAGGTGAAATCTAACGGATAAAAGAAAAGCACCACGTGTTTTCCGCGGTAATCGGCTAAGCTGATTTGTTTGAACTCGTTATTTTCCATGACCGCCGTGGCTTTAAAGTCAGGGGCCTTTTGTTGAACTTGTAACATAATTATTTTCCTTCCTTAAATGAGGTTCCTCTTTAGGATGGAAAATAAATCAAGCTTTTGAGGAGGCGTCAAGTCTTAATCTGTCGATTCGGCAATGTAGCGCAAGATATCCCAGATTGTCACGACGTAAACCGGTTTTTCGCCTTCTAACACGGGCACATTGCGAAACCCTCCCACCGACATAATATGCAGGGCGCAGGCGATAGAATCATCGCTGCAAATAGTTTCGGGGTCTTGAGTCATGATTTGTTTGACGGGAGTTTTGTCCATATCGAGGCCCTCACTCATGGCCTTGTAAAGGATATCGCGTTCGGTAACAATCCCAAGCAGTTTTTGGGCTTCAACCACCAAAACGCTGCTCTTATTAATGGTGATAGTGTGAGCCACATCGTAAATACTCGTTTCAGGAGTAGCCACTAACGCAGAACGAGGTTTTAATTTTGTAACCGGTTCTTGGATCAACGTTGCTTCGAGTTCTGATTTGGGCAAATAGATGTTAACCGAAGTTAATTCTTGCCCGCATTTTTCACAAGTATCAGCGCCAGCTAAATTGGTATGACGGCAAGAAGGACATTTCATCATGTTATTTAATCTCCCAAACATCACCACTATGGATGAGTTTTTTTAAGTCACCGCGGCCTAATTTTACACTTGCTTCTATTTGTTGTTGTAAGAGTTCATCATAAGTAGGGCGGTTCACCGATCGCAAAACACCAAAAGCTACTGGAAAGTTGGGCAAGGCAAAACGGGCCAGCATGTCGGCATAAGAAACCCCGGTTGCGTGTTGATCATGGGCAATCAAATCTTGGGGTGGATTTGCGGGGTCAAATTCTACCACCTCGGGTTGTACCCCATTCATGCGGATGCCTTTATTGACCGTTTTACCAAAAATGAGGGGTTTGCCATGTTCGAGTTTAAGAAAATGGTCGTCTTTTTTCTCTCGGTCTGAAACCTCAGCATGGGCACCATCGTTAAAAATAACACAATTTTGTAAAACCTCTACAAAGGCTGTGCCTTTATGCCGGCCAGCGGCCTCAAAAACTTGGCCCATATGTTTCACATCGGTATCAACCGTTCTAGCCACAAAGCTAGCCTCAGCCGCCAAGGCAATCGAGATGGGATTCATCGGATAATCAATAGAACCGTGTGGGGTAGATTTAGTTTTTAACCCAAACTCAGAAGTTGGGCTGTATTGCCCTTTGGTAAGGCCATAAATTTTGTTGTTAAACAAAATAATTTTAACATCTACGTTACGTCGCAAAATATGAATCAGGTGATTGCCGCCAATGCTTAATCCATCACCATCTCCTGTGATGACCCAAACCGACAGGTCAGGGTTTAAACATTTTAGCCCGGTGGCAACGGTTGGGGCACGCCCGTGGATACTATGAAAACCATAAGTGTTCATGTAGTAGGGGAAACGGCTCGAGCAGCCAATCCCCGAGACGAACACAAATTTTTCTTTAGGTATTCCTAAATTGGGCAGTGTGCTTTGCATCATGGCTAAGATGGCGTAATCACCACAGCCAGGGCACCAGCGCACATCATTGCTAGAAATAAAATCTTTACGAGTTAATTTTACGGCGGTTTCAGACATTGGCTACCTTCTTTTTTTTTGACAAATATTGGGCTACTCCATCGAGGATATCTTGAACCTTAAAAGGTTGACCTTGGACTTTATTAATGCCGATGGCATCGATTAAATATTTTGCCCGAAGCAATAAAGCTAATTGGCCTAAGTTAAGCTCAGCAACGATGACTTTGTTAAAATTATTTAAAATAGTACCGAGATTTTTCGGAAAAGGGTTGAGGTAATTTAAATGCAGGCTTGAAACCGCATGGCCTTCTTGTTGCAATTTTTCCACTGCGGTGAGGATGGCGCCATGGGTTCCACCCCATCCTACGATTAGCACATCACCTTTTTCTTCACCAAAGACTTTGGCATCGGGGATATAGTCGGCAACTTTGGCAACCTTTTCAGCTCGCATTTTTATCATGAATTCGTGATTCATGGAGTCATAACTTACATTGCCGGTGCGATGGGCCTTTTCTAAACCACCAATGCGATGTTCATAACCTGCGGTTCCAGGCAGAGCCCAGGGCCTTGCCAAGGTTTCAGCATTGCGTTCATAAGGCATAAAAGTTCCGTTAAGCGGGCCTTGGGGATGACTAATGTTAATTTTGGACAAGGATGCAATATCGGGCAAAAGCCACGGTTCTGAGCTATTGGCAATGTAACCATCCGAGAGTAAAATCACAGGGGTCATGTGGGTAATAGCAATGCGAACCGCTTCAATGGCCATGTAAAAACAATCGGCTGGCCCTGAGCAAGAAAGTACGACGAGTGGGCTTTCGCCATTTCGCCCATAAATAGCCTGTAATAGATCGGCCTGTTCGGTCTTGGTAGGTAAGCCGGTCGAGGGGCCGCCGCGTTGCACATTTAAAATAACCACGGGTAATTCGGTCATGATAGCCAAACCAATGGCTTCCGATTTTAAACATAAACCAGGGCCACTGGTGCCGGTGACACCGATTCCACCTCCAAAGGCAACCCCAATAGCAGCGCCCATGGCGGCAATTTCATCTTCACATTGAATGGTCTTAACCCCAAAATTTTTCAGTTTTGATAATTCGTGCAAAACATCAGAAGCGGGTGTGATGGGATAAGAACAATAAATTAAATTGTCGTTAGCAAGTTCTTTAGCCGCCGTGAGCCCACAAGCCAAAGCCTCATTCCCTGTGATATTGCGATAAATCCCCGGCGGAAGATCAGCCTTTTTTACCCTAAAGTGGGTAGGAATTTCTTCGGTGGTTTCTCCATAATAAAAGCCGGCTTTTAGGGCCTTGATGTTCGATTCTACAATAAGCGGATTTTTTTTAAATTTTTTCTCGATCCAATCGACCGTAAGCTCAAGCGGTCGGGAATACATCCAATACAATAGTCCCAATGCAAAGAAATTTTTACAACGGTCCTTATCCTTGCTAGATAAATCAATATCTTTGAGGCCGTTCATGTTGAGCGTGCTGATGGGAATTTGAATAACTTTAAAATCTTTTATACTTTCTTGGGTCAAGGGGTCTTGGGTAATGCCGGCGCGTTGAAAATTGCGCTCGTTAAAAGCGTCTTTGTTAACAATGATGGTGCCACCTTTAAGCACATCTTTTTGGTGAACGAGTAAAGCGGCTGGATTCATCGCCACTAACACATGAGGTTGATCGCCCGGGGTGCGAATGTTTCGTCTTGAAAAATTGAGTTGAAAGGAACTAACCCCAGCCAGCGAGCCAGCGGGTGCGCGTATTTCGGCAGGAAAGTCAGGCAAGGTGCTAACATCGTTTCCGATGTAAGCCGAGGTGGTGGTGAATTGGCTGCCTGTGAGTTGCATGCCATCACCGGAGTCGCCCGCAAAACGTATAATGACATCGGCTAATTCTTGAATGGTTTTGTTTTTATTAGGCGAAGAGTTAGGTTCCATTTTAAATTAGGCTCCTTCTTGGCTTGTGTTCACTTGTCGAAAGATAGGTGGCAAATTAAAAATTCCGTGAGGGAAATTTTCGGCTAAATAATCGATAACATCAATGACCGAGATATAACCAATGAGCTTGCCTTGTTCAACGATAGGCACATGACGATAACCCCCTTTGTGCATGAGCTGAATGATTTTCTCGATCGAGTCGGTGATGGTAAGGGTTTGAGGGTTAGGGGTCATGATCTCAGAAATTCGAGTGGAGTATAATCGATGAGGGTCTACTATTTTTTTCATCAAATCCCGTTCGGTGCAAATACCGACTAGTTTGTCTTGATCTACCACCAGCACACAGCCTTTTTTATAACGTTTTAAGAGAGAAAGACTGTCAGCGACGGTAGCATCGGGTTCAACAATAATCGGGGGCTTGGTTCCAATGCTTCTTAAAATATCTGTTCGGAGGGCTTCTTTAAAATCCATAAATCTCGTTTAAATTCAGAGGGTTAATAAGCACTCTTTTTATTGATGCAGAGCATCAATAAAACTTATGCCTTGAAAACAAGGTATTTTCAACCACTATCCTAGTCTTGAGAATCAGAAAGTTCAAATGATTATAATCATGTAGGAATATAATAGAAATTAGTTGCACTGCGTTGTTAAAAAAGAGAGAATAATAATTCTAATGGGGCATATAAGGTAGAGGGGGTTGTCATGAAAAAGTTGAAAGTTGTGGGGTTTTTGTCATTTTTTGTTTTAAATCTCGCCCTTTTTTCGAGTGGTTTTATTCAGTTAGGTTGTGGTGGGGGAACTACCAATAATACAAATTCTGGCTGGACGACCGTTTCAGAAACTTCGGTGGTGGGGAGTTTTTCCACCGTGATGACAGGTTTTTTTGACATTAGTTTTAGCCCTGCTGATAGCTCCATTGGGTTTTTTGTGGGTAATACGGGGACGGTGGATAAATCCGTGAATGGTGGGACTAGTTCTACTAGCATTGATGATCTAGGGACCAGCAGCACTTGTCGAGCTGTTGTTATGTCGTCAAGTAATCATGTTTGGGTGGCTTGCCAAGACAATGGGTCGGGGGCTTTAAATTATGGTAGTGGGGCTTCGATTTGGCATAGTAGCGATGGTGGAACTACCTGGGAGCTTCAGGTCAATACCGATGCCACCTGGTTAGCAAGAACAGGAGAAACCAGAACGGGTGCCACTCAAGATCGTATGAACATGTTTGCCTTTCAAACCGATAATGTAACTGGAGTAGCTGTGGGAGGTTATGGGAATAATTACAACTTGATTTGGACAACAACTGATGGTGGTGCAGGTACGGGTAGTGATTGGGTAGAATCTTATCTTGCTCAAACGACAGGTACCGATGATGAACTTCACGGGGTTGAACTTAAAGTTGCGGGTGACAATTCATTTCTGATCCTTGCGGTTGGGAATGGTGGTGTCATTCTTAGAAAAGTTGGCACGGTAAGTACGGATTTTACAACCACAGCAGGTTGGACCCAAATCACCAGTGGTACCACCCAAAATCTTTTAGATGTTAAATGCATCGACGATAGTATTTGCATGGCAGTAGGTGGTGCTGGGACTTGTTTGCGTAGTACGGATGCAGGAGCATCGTGGTCAACGGTGGATTGTGGAACCACGAATGAATTAGGTGCGTTGGATTATGTTACCGGAACGACTAAAATTTGGGCCGGTGGTGCTGCTGGTACGATCCTTTATTCTTCGGATGCAGGTGTAACCTGGACTGAGCAAACCACCGATATTTCAACTTATCCCGTGCAAGCCATTTACATGATCGATGAAAATACCGGGTATGCAGCTTGTGCTAATAGTTCCAGCAATACCGGTGCACTCATGAAAACCACGAGCGGGGGCACCTCTAATAACTTGGATTTGGGGGGACCTCTAAAAAGGGCCCAGATGCAAGGCGCCCGCAAAGACGCGACCGGAGCGTATATGGAAATACGTGAGGATCGCGGCTTTGCGGGCAACGCGGCAGATGGGTCGTTTTTAGAGGTCCCCTAAGAAAAATCTCTTGTCTTCGCCAGGGGGATGATTTATTCGTTTTTGCATGGTGGTAGTCAAACGTCCCCAATTAAATCTTTTTGATCGCATGTACGTAGGTGCTGTGTTGCGGGGCATGATGATTACCATCCGCCATGCCCTGTCTAATATTTTTTATCAACAAGGCATTATTACTTACGAATATCCCGAAGAAAAGAAACCCATCCCCGATCAATACCGCGCTGAGCATCGCCTGATGCAAAGGCCTGATGGGTCGGTCCGCTGCACCGCATGTATGTTATGTGCCACGGCTTGCCCTGCTCATTGTATTGAAATTGTAGCCAGTGAACACGAAGACCCCAAGGTTGAAAAATTTCCCACGATTTATAATATTAATCTTTTACGTTGTGTTTACTGTGGGCTGTGTGTCGAGGCCTGCCCCTGCGATGCCATTCGCATGGATACAAAAAAGATCGAAAATGCCGGCTACACTCGCCAAGGTTTCATTGCCGATAAAGATTACCTTCTGCAAAATCATCCCCAAGATAAATCACCTTTCTCCATCGCTTTGTATTAAAATTTTCCCCCCACAACCGGTAATACACAAATGAGCGCTATTACCGGTCAGAGGAGAAATTTTTACCTAGGGTTATTGTAGCGAAGAGGGTTTTTGTTTGCTTGGGTCCTGATTCGCTGGTTTTTGTTGTTGACTTGCCACCTGGAGTTGACTCTTTACCTTATCTTGTCCAGCGATGTTTTTGGCCTTGTTTTCAATGACCTCTTTTTCATGCTGGTTTTGCACAGCCCCACTTAAAGTAACAATGCCGTTGTTAGCATTTACCTTCACATCCTTGGCCATGTTCGAGAGTGTGATATCCGAATTAATCGATTGTCGGATATTCTGACTCAAGTCTTGATCGGATGCAGCACCCGGTTTTTGGTATTCGGTTTTTGGCCCAGGGGGAGGCATAGTTTTTTCAGTGGGCTTTGTTTCAGGGGTCTTTAGGACTTGCGCTAGGGTTGGGGCCGATGCAAGGCTTAACCCCAACAGGAATGATAGGGTTATTCCTCCAATCGCGCATTTTTTTAGCTTAGCTTTCATTAGTTCCTCCTTTTTCAGACAGCTTCCTACGCAAGCCAAAAAAGCTTATGAGGCTTCAGTGAGCTTAAGTATTAGGAAGAGTCAGTGTTATGGGAATGTAATTTTTAAGAATTGTAAAAGAAGTATTCTATTTTTTAAAAGATACGCTTTTTTAAAAAGATACGCTCCAGGGTAGACAAAAGGTCTAACAAGTCAACCCCTATTTTTAAAAAATTTTGCGCATTTTAGAAAAAGTATTGCAATATCGGTAAGTTTTCAAATTAGTTCACCCGACAAAAACCTTCGTAATCAATCAATTCTTTGATCGTAGGTTTGTCACCGCATACGGGGCAGTGCGGATCTTTTTTAATTTTTAAAATCCGAGTATTCATGCGTAGGGTGTCCATGATCAAAAGTTTTCCAACTAAGGGCTCGCCAATGCCAAGAATTAATTTTAAAGTTTCGACAGCTTGAATAGAACCCACAATGCCAGGCAATACACCAAATACGCCTGCTTCCTGGCAGCTAGGTGCCATTTCAGGGGGCGGAGGTTCAGGGTAAAGACAACGATAACAAGGGCCGATTCCTGGCAGGGTTATACTCACCTGGCCTTCAAAACGAAAAATACTGGCATCGACCAATGGTTTTTTTGCAAATACACAAGCATCGTTAATTAAATAACGAGTGGGAAAATTATCACAACCATTCACCACAATGTCGTAATCTTTAATAATACGTTGCACATTATCACGATTTAAACGTTCGCGATAGGTTACAATATTTAAATCGGAATTAATTCCCTTTAAAGTTTGTTTAGCCGATTCGACCTTAGGTTCGCCAATGCGTGCCTCCGAGTGTAAAATTTGGCGTTGCAAATTGGATTTATCAACTACGTCGTCATCAATAATGCCGAGGGTTCCAACCCCGGCTGCCCCTAAATAGAGAGCAGCTGGGCATCCTAGGCCGCCTGCACCAATCAATAGAACTTTGGCTTGTAATAGTTTGATTTGCCCAGCTTCGCCTACTTCGGGCATGAGGATATGGCGGTTGTAGCGTTCGAGCTGTTCTTTATTGAGAAATTTTTTTACCGCGGTTTTACGGCCTTCGCGGGCCCATTTGGTAAAACCACCGATGAGTGAGCTAACATTTTTATAACCTAAATCTTGCAAAGATTTTGCCGCTAAAGCAGAGCGATTGCCACCGGCACAATAAAGAATAATTTCGGCATTACGATCGGGGACGGCATCTTCGATTTTAAGCTCTAAAAAACCGCGAGGAATCAGTAATGCGCCGGGAATTACGCCTTTTTCTTGTTCATCTTTTTCACGGACATCTACGACCTGGATGGCAGGGTTGCTGTGCAGTTGCACCTCTGCATGTTCTGTAGAAATTTCGCGAATTCCTTTTTTAACATTGCTTAATAAATCTTGAACGGTGTTAGCCATTGAGAACTCCTTGGGGGGTTGTTGAAAAATGTATCTTCTGTCATCCCTGCGCAGGCAGGGATCCAGTGATTGCAGGCAGTTTTAGATTCCTGCCTTCGCAGGAATGACATTTCTCAACACACCCCTTAGCAGAACATGTATCAAGTAGACTCAGAAAGGTCAAGGCGAGGTCATTCGATTCGCTAGCTACGTGCGGGAGGCTTTTGTGTTCCTTGGTAGTGTTTTTGGTAAAAACGTAGAATGTCCTTTTCACGCAGATATCCGAGTAGTTTGTTTTTTTGCTCTTTGGGATCAATAACCGCCACTTTGTCGTATTCCATACTGGCTAATTTTTCCAAGGCTGTATAAAGGTTATCGTTGACGGTAACCCGGCCAACATTTTGGGTTAAAATATCTTCGGCCACAATTAAAGAACTTGCCTCGTCAAGTTCAGCGGTCATGCCAAGATCATGCAAACTGATAACCCCTCTTAACTCTCCCGATTCGTTTTCTACCATCAAATAGGGAGTATGTAGCGAAGTGGCCAAGGCCCGAATTTGAGTCATGGGAGTATGGCGAGGAATGATGGCTTCGCGATGGAAGCGATTGCCAAAGGCGGTTTCAATGGGGATTTTTTTTAAGAGGTTTGGATTTATTTCCCAATCGTGGGCTTTAGAATAGAATTTGTTGATCACCTGATTTTTGTAAATAGACCAGCGACGGGTAAAAATAAAGGCCATTGCTGCTACCAGCATGAGGGGGGGCAAGAGCTCATAACCGCCGGTCATTTCGCTCACCATAATGAGTGAGGCAAAGGGTGCATTAGCCACTCCTGCGAAGAATGCCCCCATTCCTACAACGACAAAAGGTGCCACGTTGGGAGCGAGGGCAGGAAAGAAGTGATGCGCAATGGTTCCAACGGCGCCGCCCAACATTCCACCAATAAATAACGAGGGGCCAAACACTCCTCCTGAGCCCCCCGAAGAAACGGTGAAAGAGGTGGCTAAAATTTGCATTAAAGCGAAGAGTCCAAAAATTCCCAAACCTGGCCACAATGCCAAAGTAACTTTTCCGTTGATGGCTTGTTGAATCATCCCCAAACTGCCGCCAGTTACCTCAGGGAAGAAATACCCCACGCAGCCAGTGAGTAATCCGCCTAAGGTTGGTATGAGATAAAGAGGGAGTTTTAATCGATCGAAAAAATATTTTTTTATGCCATGAAAAAATGAAACATAAATATAACCCACCGCTGCACATACTAATCCCAGTAAGGCGTAAAAAATTAACAAAGTAGGTTCGCGAAACATTTCTTGTTTCATTTGAAAAATGTGACCAAACCCTAGGAAGGATCCAAATATGGTATAGGCCATGATCGATGAGAGTAAGCAAGGAATGAGGGCGTCGGATTCAAGATCTTCTTTGTAGGGGATTTCAACCGCAGTCAAAGCGGCGCCCAGCGGTGCTTTGAAAATGGCTCCTAGCCCACCCGCAACACCAGCCAATAAAAAAGTGCGGCGTGCTCTTTCTCCTGCTTTGAACCACCAACCCATCAATCCGCCAAGACTAGCCCCCATTTGAGCCATGGGGCCTTCTTTCCCGGCACTTCCCCCACTGCCTAGTGTAATTAACGTTGCAAGCCCTTTTACAATCGAGATTCTCTTACGAACCAAACCACGTCGGTTATGGAAGGCTTCTAAAAATGCGTCGGTACCAGTGCCTTTGACCTCGGGTGCTAAAAAGAAGGTGAATAAGCCAACTAATAGGCCACCAGCGGTCGGTAAAATAAAGAATAGCCAACGCCTGGGTGTACCTATGGGTAGTTGAGGAAAAAAAATGGTTTCTCCAGTTGCGTGCAGGAAGGGTATGTGAAGCAGGTAGCCATAAGTCCAATGGGTGGCCAACGATAAAAGATAATAAAACAGGACCGCCATGAGGCCAGAGCCAAGCCCGATCAAGAGAGAGAGAATATAGATTTTCTTAGAATCCAGTTGGAATAGGTTTTGCCACGCAGAACGCACTCGATAGAATTCCTCTAAGAAGAAATCTCGTTTAATTTAGGTTCATTTGTCAAGTATTCAAAGTCAACGGCCCAACATAGGTTCGTTCGTTTTGAGTTCGCTAATCAGAGCGCTAACTACAGCCGGTAGTGATTGGGTTTGCTGAAAAACTTTGCGCTGGCGCAAGCTGCTGGAGCCAACGTGTAAAATGTCGGAGACCGATGCGAGTTCTTTTCCACAACCAAGCGATGCTGAGACAGGTTTTAAAAGTTCTAACAATTTTTCAATTTCTTCTTTAATCGTGCAGGTCTGCCAAGATTCAGGATTAATGATACGCCCTTCGATTCCATAGCGAGCAGCTTGCCATTTATTTTCGGGGGCCAGCCAATAACGAGGCATAACCACCTTTCTGGAGCGCTTGCCTTTTTCAAATTGATCATCAATCCAAACGATAAGGCATTGAATGAGTGCCGCAAGCGCGAGTGTTTCTTTAAGCGTGGGCACACCATCACAAATGCGTACTTCAACGGTACCAAAATCAAAGTGGGGGCGGATGTCCCAGTAGAGGTCTTTAATTCCACCAATGGCGCCAGTTTGCAAAAGAGTGTTGTAACATTTTTCAAACTCTTTCCAATCAAGCAGGAAGTAAGGCAAGCCTCCGGTAGGAAAAGATTCAAAAACAGCGGTTCGACAAGAGGCAAGCCCGGTGTCTCTTCCACCCCAGAAGGGAGAACTGGCAGACAGTGCTAGGAGATGAGGAATATAGTTAATCATGGAATTAATGATGTGAATGGCCCGATCACCATTACGTACGCCCACATGAACATGTAAACCAAATGTGGTGAGCCTGCGGGCCAGCCATTGAAATTTTTCGTAAATCCCCAAATGCCGCTGATCAGGAAAAATTTTTCGCTCCCACCAATGTTGAAAAGGATGAGTCCCTGCAATGGCGATTTCTACACCTCTCCGATCGGCAAGCGTTCGAATCAACGCCGATTGGTTTTGTAGTTTTTGACCTACTTCTTTTACGTTTTGACAAATATCGGTTTTGATTTCAATCATGCCTTGGGTCAATTCAGCCGTTGCGTTTAAATTAGGATTTTTTGCGGCGTCACTTAAAATAAGTGGGGCCATCGAGGCCAAATCTTTAGTGGTGCGGTCAATCAATTGGAGCTCAAGCTCAACCCCTAAAGTCGGATTTAGATTTTCTTTAAATTGAATTGGCATCTGCTGATTGTCCACTTTTTGTTTTAAAAGGGCAATAGTTAATGAAGTATAGACTTGACTCCACTTTAATAATGAGTAAAGTAGACATATGTCTACTTTATCAAGATACCTGCGAGGTAGTATCGCGAAGGATCTGGAGAATAAAATGGTTTTTTTGGGGGGGCCGCGGCAAGTTGGAAAAACCACCTTTGCCCAGGGGTTCATCGAAAATTTCTGCGATGGTCATCCTGCTTATCTCAATTGGGATGTCACCCAAGATCGCAAGTCCATTCGAGAGGCTGCATGGCCCCGAGCGGAACCCCTGATCGTTCTTGACGAAATTCACAAATTTGCCCGTTGGAGACAAATGATCAAGGGTCACTATGATAAGTTGAAAAATACCCACAAATTTTTTGTTACCGGTTCTGCCCGGTTGGATTACTATCGAAAAAGTGGTGACTCTCTTTTGGGGCGTTATTATTACTATCGATTGCATCCTTTGAGTTTGCCTGAGCTTCATTACGAAAATCTTGAAAGGCTCCTTCAGTTCGGAGGATTTCCTGAACCCTACCTGAAAAAAAATGAAATCGAATTAAGGAGGTGGCACAAGCAACGCAGTGAGCGCATCTTATATTCCGATGTGCGTGATCTGGAACGTGTAAAGGAAATCTCCTTGATACAATTATTAGCCGAAGCGCTTCCGGAAAGGGTTGGGTCTCCCCTCTCTCGGAAAAATTTGGCTCAAGATCTAGAGCTGGATTTCAAAACGATTGAAAGATGGATTGCGATTCTTGAAAACGTCTATTATTGTTTTCGTATTCCACCTTATGGCGCCCCCAAGATTCGTGCTGTTAAAAAAGAACAAAAGCTCTACCTTTGGGACTGGAGTGAAGTAGAAGAGACGGGTACTCGTTGGGAGAATCTTGTCGCTTCTCATCTCTTAAAATATTGTCACTATCGTGAGGATACGGAGGGTGTAAAAATGGAGCTACGGTTCTTACGGGATACGGACGGCCGCGAAGTGGACTTTGTTGTCTTGGAGAAGAAAAAACCACTCTTTGCAGTTGAGTGTAAAAGTGGAGAAAAAAAGGTATCACCCCATTTAAAGTACTTTCAGGAAAGAACAAACATTCCCAAATTTTATCAAGTACATCGGGGCCAAAAAGATTTTGCTGTCTCAGATACAATACATGTTCTACCATTTAAAAACTTTTGCAAAGAAGTGGGTTTGGTGTAGTCAACTCCCTATCCCTTTAGTGTAGTCAACTCCCTATCCCTTTATTTCGATAATACAATTGGCGGGGTGTAAAGGGTTTATTTTGAAAAGGGTGTTGTTTTTATTAGCCTTCATAATATTGTTCGTTAGCCCTGTGGGGGCTCAGCAAAAGACACATATAGGATGGTTAGGGTTTTCTTTTGCTAATTCTAATCTTTTGATCAATGATTTTATCAACGAATTAAGAAGGAACCTCCCCTTATCTTTGCACACGGAAGTGCCTGATTTGAGGGATAGTCTTGAGTGCCACGGGGACATTGTCCAGGATCGTTTGATTGACCGATATTTAATTTTTGCCCAGTCAGGTTCTTATCCTCAAGCCATAAAAATTCTAACTGAAATAGAGGGACAGTTTCAGTGCATGAGCGCTAGGCAGTTAAACCGTTTTCATCAAGCTTTTTTTTATACTTTAACGAGTTTTACCAATCGGCACTACAAGCAGTTTTCTGATGAGTCTTCTCAAAGCGCCTATTATTCATTTGAAGAAATCAATTTTAATCTTCTCCTGCGGCTTCATGAGTGGACGCAAAGTTATAGTGATTTGGCTAGAACGGCGATCAAGAGGCGAGAACGTTTGTACCTTGGAGCAGTTTCAAGACAAAATTCACCCTTTAACCAACTGGGGGTATGGATTCGTAATAATGAGGGCGAATTGGTCGCTATTTCTACTCAATGTAAGTCAGTACAAGAAGCGGGGGATTGTAACCCCATTCCAGCACTCCTGCGTTCTTTTGATAAGCATCTTTGGCTGACAGGCGTTTGTCAGACAAAGGATCTTGTGCCAGACCGAAGTCAGGGGCCCGATGTGCATCAATTTTATTGTGAAATGGCCTGTGACTTATTAAATGGCGAAAAACAAAGAAACCCGAACGTATCTGAGGCTCAACGGGTTTTATTACAACGGATTTGTCAAGCCAATCATTCGCTGGGAGGGACGGGGGATGCGAATGCCCTACTCGCAAAACATGCTGGGTGTACGGCAAATGTTATTTTACCTAGCTCAGAGGATACTATAGATGGCGGGTTGTCTTGTACCATGGGGTACCTGCAGGGAGAACTTGATCGAGATAATTTTACAATTGATCCCCTTGCTCGTATTCGAGAAGAGAGGGCGGTTCGAGACTGCCAAAGTGCAAATCCCTTAATGGAGGATGGTGATGATACGCCACCGCCCCCGGCCCCGTCGTCACCACCGCCACCACCGCCACCGCCACCACCGCCACCACCACCACCGCCACCACCGCCCAGTCCCAGCGAACAGATTGCAGAGAGACTTAGTAAAAACAGGCCACCAAGTGTAACGATAGGTCCTATTACATTTAACAGAGCTCATCCCGCAATGGTTGGGCCTGATGATAACACGAAGGAACAGAAACCTGGATTTGTTATAGGAGGCGTGTTTGATTGCGCTGAAGGAAGCAGAGCCTGTTCCTCGGCGTGTACGACAGATGACTTGCGCAAACAGACTTATCTTGATTGCATGAAGGATAATATACTTAAAGCAAAAGGCCCGGGTTTTCGCAGAGAGCCACTTCATGGTAGCGGGGGTGCTCCATATCCACTTGTTAGCCAACCTTTGCCCGATCAGGCCGGAGAACTCAATGCCTTGCAAGAATGCCTTATAGCAAATCTTCCATCTGCGCCGGCATCTCAAAATCAATGTGCTCATGTACAGTGTGCATTTCCCAACACACCGGTTGAGGGTCCCAATGGAACCTGTACGTGTCGCCAAGCACTTGGTAGTAAAGAAGACATCGATGTCTTATCAGCATCAGGTCAGTGTGGTCGTATGCAATGCCAAGAGGGGCAAATTCTAACAGATGAGGGATGTTGCGTCACTCCTAACGAGGAAGACAATCCCTTTGGTCCCGGAGGGGGCAGGGCACCTGTTCCGCCCATAGGTCCTGGTGGGGGAGATCCAAATCCAAGTTATTAGAGGTGCTCTAAATAATATCTTTTCCCAAATGAAACGATGGATATTTTAATTTTGGTAAAAGGTCTTCTTTCATGCGTTGGGTATTGCAGTAATAGGGAACCGAGCCAATTTTGATGAGATCCTTTGTAAAAGGGGTTTTTGTTGCAAAGAGTTGCGCAAATCGTTCGCATAACCATGCGACGGTATAAACGCTCCATAAGGGGACTCGCCATGGTTTTTTGCAACGCCATTTTTGGCAAGCCTCGTCAAGAAAATTTTGTAAAGTAATAGGTGCATCATCACCTAACGGATAAATTCCCGAAGCGTGGGGGTTTTCAATAGCCGATTTGCAACAGGCGAGAAAATCATCAATTGAAAGTAGGTGAATAGCGGTGGGTTTTCTCCATATCCCTAACAGCCAAATGAGGGCTAATTTTTTGGCAAAGGCTACCATCAAAATATCTTTGCCGTAAATCATGCCGGCCCGAAGGGAGATGGGTTGCATGGCACTTGATTGGCAAGCTTCAAATAAATATTTTTCAGCTTTTAGGCGTGTTGTGGCATGGGCACTGATGGGATTTTTGTCTTGTTGGTTGGTACAGGGATTTTTTTGTGAGGTTGGGCCTTCTACGTGCGGAAAGCTAATCAAGACAAATCTTTTTACTTTTGCAGTTATGGCTGCATCAATCAAATTTTTTGCATATTCAAAATTAGTTTTATGAAGAAATTTTTCAGGCTGAGGTGCAAAGAGCACACCCGCAAAATGCACGATGACGTCACTAGCTTCGCATACCTCTTGTAAGCTTGTGATGTTACCCAGGTCACATTGAAAAGTGTGGGTCCGCTCATCGTTCAGCAGATCTTGTGCAAGGGAGGCGGTATGATACATCAAATTCAAGGTGTGAGTAGATTCTTGGAGTAAAGATCGAGCCAACAGGGAACCTAAGTTCCCAGCTGCACCCGTGATTAGGATTTTCATATCAAGGATTTATTTTCTACTTTTTAATTCTTTAATCAACAGTTCGTCTTTGGGACGGCCAGTTTGTTTTGATTTAATGAGATCATGCTTTGAAACATAGTTAATTTTGATAGTTCCAATCTTTCTTTGGAGACGGTTTTTAAAGGCTTCTGCAAAATTAAGTTTGCCTGCTTGTAAAAGCAAATCAACTCTAGGGATATCCCCTATGATTGTTATAGGTTTGGCCAGCACCTCTTCAGGTGTGATCTCTTTACTTAGTCCTAATGCTAATTCTTCCAAGGCTTCTAGAATTTTCTTTGTGTTGTCAAAATCTTTAGGGATGAGAATGTCGATATCTTTGGTTCCTTCTGAATATCCGTGAAGATTAGCTGCAACGCCCCCTACAAGCACGTATTTTGCTTTGCTCTTGGCTAATAGCTTTAAGGCATGTAAAAATGATGGGAGGTTAACGATACCAAGGGTTTTTTTGCTTCTTTTTCCAGTGTTCATATTCTTTGAAAGAGTTAAAAGATTTTACTAAAGGTTTAAAAGGATAAGGGTTAAGCAACCAATAACGTTGATAGAGTTCTTCTAAAACATTCAGGCGTTTTTCAACAGACCACTTGAGACCTTCTAGAGAGTTATTACTTTCGAAGGTTGAAAATTTTGCCATAGGCCCATTATAAACAGCTTATCATGGATCATGCAATAAAACCTTACAAATGGATAAAGATGGCACCGGATATCGCTATGAACCAAAAGTTTTTAAACCGGCCCCGAAGATCATATTTAATCCTTCTTGCCAAGGAAACAAATGAATTTTACTATTACTCATGGCTTTTTTATTTTGAGATAACACGATTAGTTTCGAATTGGATATTTCTTTTGCCAAAGCATACTGCGAATTAAAATCGTTCAGGCTCTTCACCTCGCCAGATTTAATCTCAATACACACTTTTTTATTTGGGGATGATTCTATGATGAGATCAATCTCAACCCCATCCTTCGTTTTTAAAAATGACAATTTATGATCTTTTTCCAAATATTTATTGAGTTTATAAATTTCTCCAATCATGAAACTTTCAAAAATTTTTCCGTACTCATATGTTGATTCAGAAATTTTATGATCAGCCAACCCTCTTAGTGCCCTCAGTATTCCTGTGTCAAAATAATAAAACTTTGAACTACTAATCTGCTGTTTGCGAACTGACCTGTGGTAAGGTTTTAAATGAAACCCAAGCAAAGTATCTTCGAGAATAGAATAGTATCTTTCTATGGACTTATCATTCGTATTGGCCTCCCGTGCAATCTTCGAAAAATTAAGAATCTCACCATTCATTTGCGCCGAGACTTCCAGAAAAGAATGAAAAGGATCTATATTTCTGATCAGCTGTTCTATTAAAATTTCTTCTTTAAGATAAGTATGGATATACGATTTTAAAAATCTAACCTTGTCATCAACACGAATGTAATCATCTCCAAACAAAGCGGGCAGACTGCCCCAAGAAAGAATGGAATTTAAATCAAAATCAGATTTTAATTCTAAAAAACACAGGGGGAATAAATGATAAACAAAGGCCCTCCCAGCTAACAGATTGGCCCCCCCTCTTTTTAATTTTCGAGCGGAAGATCCCGTTAAGGCAAACTTGATTTTTTCTTTTTCGATTAAATGATGAACAACATCTAGTAAGGCTGGGACTTTTTGCACTTCGTCAATCACAACTCTGTCTGGTTTCTTCTTAGCATCGATCAAAGCTTGAATTTCTTGTTTCAATCGATCTGGATGACTTCGATACTTAGTCAACCTTTTAATTTACGGGCCCTACTGCCAAAGGTATACTTCCAACCTCAGGCGTATTATAATGACCCTTATCGTTCCATAGCACTATCACAAATGGATAAAAATGGTTGGACAAATGGATGATCATATCAAAAGTATGATAAAGGTTCAGTTTTCGGACAGTCATGTTCTTGGGAGTAGTAGCAAAATCGTAACTTCGTCATAGATCATTCTGGTTTGGGTCAACAGCCCACGACAACTTTGTTCCTTCCGGACAAAATTTATGCGCGCCCGGCGTGATTCGAACACGCGACCTACGGCTTAGAAGGCCGTTGCTCTATCCAACTGAGCTACGGGCGCAATTCATGATTGGCATTTTCTGTCACTACTTTCGGTTGATTTTCAAGATGTTATTACAAATTCTTGAGATAACGTTTGATTTCATCATGATTTCCCACTCGATGTAGAAAAATTTCGTTTTCTTTATAACCAAAGACAATCCTCAACCCTAAACCTACTCGGGCTTCATAAATTCCAGAAGCATGGATCTTTCTTAAACCCATTCCATCGTGCCGATGAATATCTTTAATAATAGTAGGTATTTTTAATAACACAGAAAACACACTATTGCTTTCTTGCTTTGGTAAAGCGGATAAATCTCGTTGAAACCTCTCGGATAGGGTGATTTTCATAGGGAAGTTAACGGTTTTTGAGCTGTTGAACTGCAGCCTTCATCGAACGAAATCTTTTGGGTTTCGCCATGGCAACTTCTTCCCAAAAATGTTCTGCTTGTTCGTCGGTTAGATGGGTGACAATTTCTAAATTTTTTTCAGATAGGGGAAGGATGGAAGCAATAATTTTTGATCCCTTTAATAGTACCACTTGTTCTCCTTCAATAGCCTTGCGAACCAAATAGTTTAATTTTGCTTTAGCTTGCTGTAAATTAATTGCGATCATGAGCAGATAATATCAATAAAATAGGTCTTAAATCAAGGTCCTTTTATAAAGACCTATATTTTTTCTTTTTAAGGGTCATTTTTTGATTTAATAACCAAATGACAATTCCAATGGCTAAAAATAGGAGGCTACGGGCGAAGGCCTGCCATGGGAATTGGGTTAGTAAGGCAATGCAACTTGCGGCTCCCAATAAAGGAAACAGAATGGGAAATTGAGTTGGAGCAGGGGGGGCTTTTTTTAGTTTTAGTTTGATGAGGCTTAAGTGAACCATTAAAAAAACCGTGGTGATCATGAGGCTAGTGGTTTGGGCAAGGATTTTAACGCCGCCTGTAAATACCAATAAAAGCACGAAACTATAAGTCAGGAGTATGGCTACCCATGGGGTTTGGCGGGCATGGTGTACTTTGCCGATCCAAGCAGGTAGTAAATTTTCTTCTGACATACCGTAGAGTAAACGTGAGGCCATGATAAGATTAATAAGCCCTGTGTTGCTAATGGCCAGCAGTGCCACCAGGCTAAAGTAGGTATTGATATTGGCAATGCCTGTTTGTTGAAAGACTAACAGGAGTGGGGTGGTAGATTGATGAATGAGTTGGGCAGGGACATTCAGCACTAAGCATAATGCAACCAGGGTATAGAGAACGGTTGAGACTCCAATAGAAATCAAAATGACGCGAGGGATGTCGCGAGAAGGGTTTTTGGCTTCTTCAGCTAAATTGCTTAAATCTTCGAATCCTATGTAAGCATAAAAAGCCAGTGCGATCCCAATACCTATCTGATTCAGTTGTAGGCCTTGTAGGGGGTTTTGTGAAAACTGTTCGAGGATGGCTGGGTTGATTAGTTTTACACCCACCACAATAACAGCGATTAATCCGCAGACTTCAATAAAAGTAAATAGAATATTCACCCGAGAAGATTCTTTAATGCCCCAAAAGCTCAAAAAACATAGGCTAGAGACTAAAATAATTTTTGCCAAGGCATCGTTAATGATGATTAACTTTTGTAAATAACCACTAAAGGCAACCGTGATGGTCGCAGCCGATGCTAAACCAGTTCCCAAGACGAATACACCGGTTAAGGTTGCTACCATGGGGCTTTGAAAGGCGCGTTTGACAAAGGCGACTGCCCCGGCGGCGACAGGGTAACGAGACGAAAGCTCAGCATAGCTGATGCCGGTGAGCAGGGCCATCAGGGCAGCCAATAAAAAAATGAGCCAAATACCATGAAAAGATACCTCAGCGACTTTGCCCACGAGCGCATAAATGCCTGCGCCCAGAATGTTGCCGATTCCATAAATTAAAAGCGAAACAAATCCTAAACGACGTGCTAGAGGCATAATTTAAACCACTCATTGAATTTTAATATATTTTATTTCAATCACTTCTACTTCGCGAGGGCCCTTAGGGGATTGAAAACTTACGATGTGGCCAACCTTGCTTTTTAATAAAGCCTTGGCCAACGGTGCATTCCAACTAATGTGCCCTTTGGATGGGTCAATTTCATCGGCTCCAACAATAGAATAAATTTTTTCTGCTCCTGCTTCATCACAAATGGTGACGGTGGCGCCAAAAAGCACTTGCTCAGATTGAACGGCCGTAGGGTCGATAATTTCAAAGGCCTCAATGCGTTGGGTGAGAAAGCGAATGCGGCGATCGATTTCGCGTAGGCGTCTTTTGCCATAAATGTAGTCGGCGTTTTCAGAACGATCGCCATTAGAGGCGGCCCATGCAACCGTGGCGGTCATTTCCGGGCGCTTGACATGAAGCAGATCGTGGAGTTCAGCTTGTAATTTTTTAGCCCCAGCTGGAGTGATGTAATTTTTCACAGCCATTTTTTTCGTCTGAAATAAATGAACATACCACCTGCCACCGCGAGGATAATTCCCCAAATTCCAAAATAACCCCAGGGCCAGTTTAATTCTGGCATGTTTTTAAAATTCATTCCATAAACCCCTACGATAAAGGTCAGTGGCATAAAAAGGGCTGTAAATAAGGTTAATATCTTGATAACTTCGTTCATCTTTCGATTCATGAATGAAAAATAGGTATCGATAATGGCAGTTAACATTTCGGCCATGGTTTCAATACCGTCTGAAATTTGCAGCAGATGGTCGTGAACATCACGCAGGTAAACTCGGGTTGGGGTGGCAATTAAAGTAGAATCGCTCTTTTGTAAGCGTTCAATCACCTGAAGTAAGGGCCACACCGCTCGACGAAAAGTAAAAATATCTTGGCGATATTCGTGAATGTCTTGCGAGAGCGTATCTTCGGGTTGAGTCAAAACCTCTTGTTGGATTTGGTCGATTTTTTCATGGAGGTCTTCTAACACAATGAAATATTGATCAACGATAGAATCCAATAAATTATAAAATAAATAATCAGCCTTTAATTTACGAATTTTGATATTATTTTTACGGATGCGATCTCGGATTCTATCAAACTCGTCACCGGCTTTTTCTTGGAAAGACAACACATATCCATTACCTAAGATGAGACTGATTTGTTCGGCTTCCAACACTTTGCCAATATCTTTGAAAGAACTTAACACCACGTAAATATAGTCCCCAAATTCTTCTATTTTAGGGCGTTGGTTGGTATGAAGAATATCTTCTAATAAGAGGGGATGCAGACCATAGGCCTCACCAATATTTTTGATAAAATCAACCTGATGAAGCCCATTCATGTTAACCCAGGTGATGTAGTTTTCTCGGGTGCTGGAGGGCAGGCCTTTGAGTTCTTTAAATTCTTGTTCATGTAATTCACCCTCATTGAACTGAAAAATTTGAAGAGATACTTCGTCGGTCTTTCTTTCTCCTACATGGATGAGGCTGCCAGGCGGCAGGCCGCTTTTTTGGGAATAGCGTTTCAATTTTAATGGCATGATTAACCTCGAAAGGAAGAGAAGATAGGGTTTTCGGCGACTTTAATTTGATGCGTTAAAAAGGCCTTTTGGAAAGACTCAATCAACTGGTTTTTTGCCTGAAGAAAGTTTTCTTTTTTAGTTGAGACCAAAAGATCAATTTCCAAAATTCCATTTTTTAGATCGGATAAAATAATCGTGGGTTTAGGTTCGGGTAAACAAAGGGAATTGTTTTGAATGATTTCTGAAATTAAATTCGAAATCTTTTCGATATTTT
The DNA here is from genome assembly GCA_016183235.1 of Deltaproteobacteria bacterium. Taxonomy (NCBI): domain Bacteria; kingdom Pseudomonadati; phylum Myxococcota; class Myxococcia; species Deltaproteobacteria bacterium. The sequence goes on along the minus strand of JACPFA010000014.1, from coordinate 15,411 downwards.
CTGAAAAGGAAAAACGTAGCTTAATTTCAATCGCACGAATTCGAAAATGAGTAAGATTAGCGATTTTTGATTTTAATAAAGTTTCATTTGGGATGCGTACAAAAAGATTCCCCCCCGTTTTTAATTTTACCGATAATAAATCAATCGATAAAACTTCACCGGTAACACCTTCAACCTCAATCACGTCTCCCACCGAAAAAGCGCGTTCACCAATGAGAAAAATACCACTGATAAAATGAGCCAGTGAAGTTTGGGCAGCAAGACTCAAAGCAAGAGTTAGAATGCCCGCGGTGCCCAGTAATACGGCGAGCGAAATGCCTAATTGGTTAAGCACCATGGCCAAGGTGATCAGCACAATGGTGTAGGTGATGGCACGGTTTAAGAGCATGCTTTGGTGGCGAGTTAAGTAAGGGTAAACCCATTTTAAACTGCGCCTTAATACAAATAATATGAGCAACCCTGCTAAAAGAATGGCTCCAACTCTTAATAGGTTGGCTAAATGAGGAGGATAGAGGTATTTGATGATTTCGCTGCCAATTCCTAACCACATCTTGGAATTATTAACTCAAAGCTTGCGGGATAACAAGAGTTTAGCCTAATCGTGAAATGAGTTCATCGAGAGAAGGGGCATTTTTGGCTTTAATCATTACCGAAAAACGTTGTTTAGGATCATTCAACCAACTTAAGGAAAATTGCCCTTCACCATAGAGAGGTGTTAACGCTTTTTTTAATTCAGATTGTAGGGCGGCCCAAGTTGATTCGTTGTTGGGGCTTAAAGCCCGATCATTAATCATGAAAAGTAATTCGTTGGTATTTAATTTTAAAGGGGGGTGAAATTCTGAGGATGAAATTAATTTTTTACAGGTTTGAAGAAATTCACGAAGAGTTTGTTGAATTTTAGTTGGGTTATTTTCAGTTAAGGGTTGTTTGCGATTAAATTGAAAACCCAAACGCCGGTGGGTATGATCGAGGGCATAATCGGTGTAGTGGCCAATGAGGATCGTCCAAGGGCCATCGTGCACATGTTGATAGTCGGCTACGTCAACAAAGATTTCAGGGCTGTTAGGAATCCACTGGTTGAAGACTTTAAAGAAAATATCAGGCGAGGCTACTTCTGGGTTTTCGAAATAAATTTTCCAGTTAATTTTTTGTATATCCACTTTTTGTCATTGCGAGCCATGTCATTACCCGACTTGATTCCCCGATCAAGTCGGGGGAGGTAACCAACGATAGCGCGACAATCTCACCTTAATTGTTCATACTCATTCGGGTGTAGCAATTGTAAGCAGCTTCAACAAACAACTGAGCTTCTTGAATTTTTTGTTTCATTTGATCTTGATTAAGTGTGGCTAGATCGGTTTCGTGAGTTTTGAAAAGATAATTAGCAAATTTATCCCCTGCAAAGGGATCGTAAAACTTTTCAGTGTCACAAAAACTTTTCTTAAATTCTTGTAAAATAAGTTCAGGGTCATTGGAAATATCGGGATTATAACCTTTAATAAGGCCTTGCGCGGCATGGATCATGGCACGATAAGCAGTATGCACGGCTTGCAAGGTTTGACCTTGTTCAAGTTGTACTTGAGCTTCAAAGACAATCCGATCGGCCTCTTTTAAACCAAAGTCGACTAAAGAGACTACTTCACCCGCACATTCACCGGTACCAATGTCACTTGTGGTGAATTCACGCACATCGCCCCAATCAACATAGTAGCTGGGTTCGGCTTCGTAGGGCGGAATCTCCATTAGTTTAACCAAACGGTTTTTGAGTTCAACTTTACCTAATCGGCCAATATAAGTTTTGAAAGGCTCGACTGGTTGTTTTTCCCGTAAATACATTTCAGTTAGAAGATCGACGGTTGCAGGTACTGCCTTCGAAGGGATCCCCCCCACGGCTAGCCCATAGCTGCCACCGTTTTCGGTCCATTGTCCGCCTAAAACCAATTGAAAGTGCGGTACAATCCGATTGCCCACTTTGCGGCTGATGCCGTAAAATCCGATGTCAGAGATGTGATGCTGCCCGCAAGAATTAAAACAACCGGAAACTTTAATTTTAAGATGACGGATGGCTTCATCCATCTGAACCATGCGGGTGGCCAGGTGATGCCTTAACTCACCAGCTAAGCCGCGGCTTGAGGCGTTACCTAATTTGCAAGTGTCGGTGCCAGGGCATGCAGTGATATCGATGATGGTATTGGCAACCGCATCGACGAGATCAATTTTTTTAAGTTCATCGTAGAGACTGGGTAAGTCGCCTTGGTTGATCCAGCGGAGTGCAATGTTTTGTTCAACAGTCGTTCGTACTCCATCTTTAACAAATTTTTGCACGAGGTCGGCTAAAACCCGCATTTGATTGCTGGTGATATCACCCAGTGGTAGGGCGATTGTGACAATATAGTAGCCTGGTTGTTTTTGGGGTTGCACGTTGGTGTTAAGCCAAGCCAGGTAGTCTTGGTTATTTTGGTGAGAAGTGGGTGCCGCACTTAAAGCTCGATGAGGCTTTTCTTGGAACTGATCGATGGTTGCCAAATAGTCTGTCCAGCGGAGATCTTCTTTTAATCGGGCACGCTCTTCAAAAACCATCTGGCGGAATTTTTCAATGCCCCAATCATTGACCAAAAACTTAATCCGAGCGCGCGAGCGTTTTTTCTTTTCGCCATAGCGTGCATAAACACGGCACACCGCTTGGGTGAGTGCCAACAATTCTTCTTCAGTGACAAATTCGTCTAAAAGTTTAGCTTGATAGGGAACTGCACCTAAGCCACCGCCCACATAAAATTCAAAACCCCGTTTAATTTTTCCGTTTACTTCTTGGGTTTTAGCGATCAACCCCATGTCGTGAATGTTCGTTAAACCGCAGGGGTTTTGTTTACAACCTGAGAAGGCAATTTTAAATTTGCGGCCAAAATCTTGCACATCGGGGTGGCCTAATAAAAATCGAAACATGGCATCGGCATAAGGTGTGACATCAAAGGCCTCAGTTTTGCATACTCCAACAATGGGGCAGGCGGTGATGTTGCGTATCGAATTGCCACAGGCCTCGCGAGTGGTAATGCCAACTGCGGCCAATCGGCGAAACATGCTGGGAGTATCTTCGATATGCACGTAGTGCAACTGAATGTCTTGGCGCGTGGTGACGTGACAAATACCGTCAGAATATTCCTCGGCTAAATCCGCGATCACGTCCATTTGTTCGGGATTCATTCCCCCGTAGGGGATCTTGATGCGTTCCATGCCAGGGGCGTCCCACATTGTATTGGGGCCCTTGGTTAGGGCATTGGGAAAGGGGATCTTGCGTTGTTCTTTGCCATCGTGGCGCGTGCCATTGTCGTAGCGTTGACCATAAGCCCCACGACGCAGCCGCGTTTCTGCAAAAATCCTATCTTCGATCTTGCCCTGCTTTTTTAAAAAAAGCTCGGTTTCAAATTCGTTAATTTCTGTTGCCCATTGCTCAGGCATTTTCCCAGAACACTTCTCTTTCCAGATTTCGTCGGATTCAGAACGATGCAAAATGGATATTGGATTTTTGGTCTCCATAGAAAAAGTAGTAACGCTAGAAGGCGCGGAGTGTCAAGAAGGGTTAAAGAATGTTGTTTTTACCTTTTCATCGACCGTGATTCCCGAAATTTGGGCAGTTTGCACAAGTTCCCAATAATAGCGATAAGTAGCGCGATCATGAAGGTCGCCTGCATATTGAATGGGGCCCCAATCCGCTTCGTAAGCGGCTAGCAAAATAGCCGCGGCTTTTTGTACTTGGGAATAATCCGGTGCCATGGCGTCAACAATAGAATCGACTTGTGTGGGATAAATCGACCACATTCTCAAAAACCCAAATTCGGTTTTGGCTCGCTTTGCATCTTCGTAGGTTTTGTATTTATCTTTCAAGTCAAGCGTTACATTGTGGGCGGGGATAATACCATAAGCCAGAGCAGCTGCTACCACGGTGGCCTTGGCACGTACCACCAAAGCATGTTCGAATTGCCCCGGAGATTTCATGCACGCATCGGGTATGGCGCCGTGATGGCCCGAGATAAAATCCATCAATCCAAAGTCAAGCACTTGCATCCAAGGTAGGCTGGCAATCTCAAAGGCATCCCGCAGGGCCCCATGGGTTTCGACTAATACATGAATAGGGATTTCCCTTTTAAGCCCGACTTCTTTGGTCTTATCTTGAATGTAACTGATCATCTCTTTAACTTGTTTTACCGAGGTTGGTTTGGGGATGGTGATGTAGGCCATCCGATCACCAATGGCTGGCACGACAATGTCGACATCTTGTTTCCAATGGCCATGCGTGTAATCGTGAATTCTTACTCCGCTCATTTTATGTTGGTTCAGTGCACTTTTTTGAATATCACAAATCATTTGAGCGTGTTCTTTTTCGCGGCCGGCGGGGGCACCATCTTCGCAGTCCATGGTGATATCAAAAACCCCACCTTTTTTATTCTGTAATTCAAGTGCCTTGGTGATGAGTTTTTCGCTGCCCGCGAAATGCTCACAGGTGGGAATAATCGGAAAGGGTTTTTCACCTTCAAACAGGGCCTTATTAGGATGAATATTTTTACTCATGAGTTCCTCACTTTGCGGCCCTATCTATCGAGCAATGCCCGGCAATACAAGTGAATTTTGAGTTTTCGTTGACTTATGGGATCTATCCATTTTATTGAAGCCCCCTGAATAGAGGAATTTATGGGTTTTAAAAAGATCGATCATTTGGGGATTGCGGTTCCCTCTTTAAAAGAGGCCTGTGCATTATATGATTCTTTACTGGGCAAAAAAGCGGATCATATTGAAGAAGTTGAAGATCAAAAAGTAAAAGCGGCCTTTTATGAAATAGGGGGTTCGAACTTAGAATTGTTAGAAGCCACCAGCCCCGAGAGCCCGATCGCCAAATTTTTAGCAAAAAACCGCCCCGGCATTCATCATTTATGTGTAGAAGTTGAAGATATTGACGCAGAATTGGCTAGGTTAAAAAAACAGGGTTTACAACTCATTGACGAAAAACCAAGAATTGGGGCGCATGGCAAAAAAGTGGCCTTTGTGCATCCCAAATCAACGGGTGGTATTTTGCTAGAGCTTTCACAAAAGATTTTAAAATAGGGTTGATGACTTATGGAATTTCAAAAAGAAAAAATTTTAGCCGATATTCAAAAGGCCGAAGCGGCTTTAGACTTGGCGATTAGTTATTTAGCTCGTGAGTGTGAAGAAAAGGGTGAGGTGAGTGTGCCCAAGCTCGATCGTCATCAGGTGCTGGCCTATGATGTGGCGTGGGTTAAAAGTGAATTGGTGGCAGCGAGCCAGATTGTGGAATGGGCTGAAAATAAAGGTGAGTTAGAAAAGGGTTTGGCGAGCATTTTTGTGGGTGAGGCCTTGGTCGATGCCAATAGTAAACTTACGCCTAAGGCCAAACAAATTGGAATGGGGCATTTTTTTTCACCAGAAATTGATTTGTCGGTTTATGAAAAAGTTACCCAACTCATTCATGATACCCAAAGTTTTGGAAATTACGGCTTAACTGAAGATCAACAAATGATCCGAGAAACTTTTAAAAAGTTTGCAGAAGATGTTGTTAAACCTTTAACTGAAAAAGTGCATCGTCAAGATCTGCTCATTCCCCAAGAAATCATTAATGGGTTAAAAGAATTGGGTTGCTTTGGGCTTTCGATCCCGCAGCGTTACGGCGGTTTTCAAGACGATGCCAAACCCGATCACATGGGTATGTTGATTGTGACCGAAGAATTATCGCGGGCTTCGTTGGGGATTGCTGGTAGTTTGATCACCCGCCCCGAAATTTTATCCAAGGCGATTTTAAAAGGTGGCACTGAGGAACAAAAACAAAAATGGTTGCCACTCTTGGCTAGTGGGGAGCGGATGGCTGCCGTGGCAGTGACCGAGCCTGATTTTGGCTCTGATGTGGCAGGCATGCGGGTAGCGGCCAATCCTACCGAGGGTGGGTATTTAATCAATGGGGTCAAGACTTGGTGCACCTTTGCGGGTTATGCCGATTCGCTCATGGTGCTAGCGCGCACCAATCCCGATTTGAGTGCGGGTCACCGTGGGCTTTCCATTCTCATTGCCGAAAAACCCAGATTTGATGGGCATGCTTTTAGTCATACTCAAGAGAGCGGTGGCAAGATTGAAGGCAGGGCCATTGCGACCATTGGCTATCGGGGCATGCATAGCTACGAAGTGGCTTTTGAAAATTATTTTGTGCCGGCAGAAAATTTAATTGGTGGTGAGGCGGGGTTGGGCAAAGGTTTTTATTTGCAAATGGAAGGCTTTGCTGGTGGTCGTATTCAAACTGCGGCTCGGGCCAATGGGGTCATGCAAGCTGCTTTAGAAGCTGCTTTGAATTACAGCAATGATCGCAAGGTATTTAAACAGCCGATTATTAATTACCAACTCACTCAATATAAAATTGCCAAAATGGCGGCGATTTTACAGGCCTGTCGACAATTGACCTATTATGCGGCTCAATTAATGGATGATGGCAAAGGCCAAATGGAAGCGAGTTTGGTTAAATTTTATGCTTCTAAAATGGCCGAATGGGTTACGCGCGAGGCCCTGCAACTCCACGGTGGTATGGGTTATGCCGAAGAATTCCCAGTCAGTCGTTATTTTGTCGATGCTCGCGTGTTCAGTATTTTTGAAGGTGCGGAGGATGTGTTGGCATTGCGAGTGATTGCGCGTACGTTGGTAGATCAGAAAATGAAAGGTTAAAATATGAATATGAAAATGAGAGCAGTTAGGATGGATCTGGATGGAAAAGCCCAATACCAAGTGTTTCATGATGATAAATTATTAATTGCTTTTGATGGAAATGGAAACGGAAAAATCGAAAAATTTGAGACGATCATGGAGTCTTTAGGAGCAGGGCAATTCCGCACTGCTAATCAATACCGAGAACAAATTAACAAATTTGTTGAAGATTATTCCAAGAAGAAGGTTTCAATTGTTGCAAAAAAAGTCTCTGATCAAATTAAGAAATCAAAGGCACAAGGTACCGAATTAGATGTCAATCATTGCGATCGATCTAATACAAGTAATTTTGGTATTCAGTATGTCGGAGAGAACTATGAGGTGTTAGAGCTTAACAACGATGCCAAAACAGATTATGCTATTTTTATGGTTGATGGGGTTAAGTATACAATTGGAGAGAGTGTCTTATACAGTGAACCCTATCATCAAAGAAAAGTATGTCATGATATTTTTCGTGATAAGAAGACAGATAAAGCAGTGGCAGGCATTTTAGCTAAGTTTGATATCCTCATGCATAAAGTTGAAGTGCCTAGTCGCACTCCGTAACAAAATGGAGAAATGATGACTCATATTTCGTATCCTATCTTTGATGAACAAGCTCCCCATCAAAAAATTGATTTAACCCAAACCAAATATCCCGAATATGGCCGGGTGCTAGAAGATTTTGAAGTCGGAGAGGTTTTTTGTCATCCCCGTGGCATTACGATCACTGAAAGTTTTGCTATTGAATTTGCCACTACCTTTATGGAAGCCAACCCGCTTTATCTCAACCGAGAATATGCCAAGGCTCATGGGTTTAAAGATTTAGTCGTTTCACCTCTATTGGTGATGAATGTTGCCTTGAGCTTGGGGGTGCAAAATGATTCTGAAAAGGCCATCGCTAATCTGGGTTATTACAATGTTTGTTTTGCTAAGCCGGTTTATCCTGGCGACACGTTGCATTCTAAAACCTTAGTTTTGGATCGAAAAGTTAAAGAGGGTAAGCCTGGGATCGTTACCATTCGTACCTTGGCGGTCAATCAACAAGGAGAAACGGTTTTACAATACGATCGCAAAATCATGGTAGCAGGGGTGGGTAAAAAGAGTGAAGCCTCAACGTTGGCTGGTGAGCCATTTCCAGAATTGAAACAATTATCGATCGAATTGCCTGAAGCTAAAAAAGCCTATCCCAAAAATCTCACGGGGGTGCGCAGTTATTTCGAAGATTTCAAAGTAGGGGATATTATTGTGCATGCCAATGGTCGCACCATCACCGATGAGCATTTTCCTTGGACCTATCGGGTGATGAATACCCATCCCTTGCATTATGATCGCCTTTATTCAACCGCCCGCACCGGTGCGATGAGCGGTGAACCTATTGTTTATGGTGGTTTGGTGTTTGCTTGGTTAGCTGGCCTGGCGAGTCGCGATATTTCAGAAAATTCATTAGTCGATTTTGGTTACACCGAAGGCTATCACACCCAGCCAGCGATTTCGGGCGATACGGTTTATGCTATCTCCCGAGTGCTTGCCAAAGACGCAGGCCCACAAGGCTATGAGGCTGGCATTGTGACCTTTCAACTCATTGGCGTTAAAAATATCCGTGCCAAACCGGCCTTAGAAAAATACGGTGCAGATCTTTTCATCAAAGAAAATAATAAAAAAGATCTGGGCAAAGAAAAAATCCCCGAAAAAATCTTCGAAATCGAACGCCGCCTTTTGATTAAAAAAAGGTAAATGCCTTTTGAAATTCAAAGACCTTCTGCCTGACATTATTTTTGAAACGGCGAGTTGCCAAGGTTATCAACCTACGGGTGCGTTGTTTCCTTTGAGCAGTTATGAGAATCGAGTTTACGAAATTGGGGTAGAAGAAGGGGAGCCCATCATTGCCAAGTATTATCGAACCGGGCGTTGGAGGGTTGGGGCCATCGCCGATGAGCATCATTTTATTGAGGCCTTGGCAGAAGCCGAGATTCCGGTTGTTTCGCCACTCGTTTTGAAAAAGCCTATTCCGGCCTTAAGCACCTTAGCCCAATATCAAGATCTCTATTATTCTTTTTATCCAAAGTTTAGAGGGCGCGAACGGGCAGAATATACTTTAGACGATCTGCGTTGGTTAGGCCGAAGTTTAGGCCGCTTGCATAATATCGGAGAAACATTTCCGGCTAAACATCGCTTGCATTTAAATCCACAAACTTTTGGTTACGATAGTCTAGAATTTATTCTCAATCATAACGATGTGCCCGATGAATTGAAATCAAAACTTGAGTTGCACTTAGAACAAGCCTTGGAATTGTGTGAACCGTATTTTGTTCCCCAACTTAAAATCATTACCGTGCATGGCGATTGTCACCCGGGTAATATCTTATGGAATCAAGTAGGGCCCTACTTACTGGATTTTGATGACATGGTCATAGCACCCCCGGTGCAAGACATATGGATGTTGTTTCACGGCACAGTCGACGAAAAACAAAAACAGCGTGAAGCCTTTTTTGAAGGTTACGAAGTATTTCGAGAATTTGATTATTCAACGCTTAGGTTAACCGAAGCCCTTCGTACTTTACGTATGATTCGGCATGCGGCTTGGATTGGCCAACGCTATGAAGAAAGCGCATTTAAGATCGCCTTCCCCTATTATAAGGAACGGCGCTACTGGGAAGCTTATTTGCAAGAGATTCGTGAACAAATTGCACTTTTGCAAGAGGCAACGTGGGGATGAACAGCGGTTAAATTATATTTCCCCTTTGCGGAATTTTTCTTGGATTTCTGCAATATCAGGATTGGATTTGGCTACAAGATTATTAAACTCACGCATGTCTTCAAGCCATGCTAATTTCTTTTTGGCAGGAACTTGCATGTACTCTAAGAGTTGTTCTCGGGTTCGATAATAATCAAACCCTTTTCTTTTTTTTAAGGGTTTTTGTTTTTTCATTCTGTTTTCGGATACGTAAAATTTCCTTTAGAGCCCTGATATCAGCTAAATCCTGTTGTCGGCTAGCTTCTGTTTTTAATTTTATCAAATCAGGGATGCTAATGACAGGAATATTTACCCGCCTATCTAAAGGGATCAACTCTTTCCGTTTATAGATTGATTCAAATGGTAGGGGGTGTTTGACAAATACGTCGACGACATTCATCAAATCTTGTTCATGGTAAAAAGAAAAAACAATCATGTTTTTGTTTTCGATCCAATCTTGTCTATTTTTAGCATCAGCAAAATCTTCTGCTTTTACAGGCACCTTTGGCTTATAACCGAGGCGGGTCATTAGGTGGCAAAATTTGAGTAAGTTTTTATTTTCAAGGTATACTACTAAATCAATGTCTTTGGTTGACCGAATGACCCCATACAAATTAACTGCAATTCCACCAACGAGTAAGTAGCGTATTTTTTCTCGGTTTAATTCTTTAAGAAGATCAACAAACTTCATAATAAACTCCCTTGACCCTACCCTTAAAACTCTTTAAAAGTCAAAGTCTATGGCAGTGAAACATGATGAAACATGGTTGATGCGTACCTATTCAGGGCACAGCAATGCCAAGGCAAGCAACGAACTTTATCGCACTAACTTAGTTCGTGGGCAAACGGGCTTGTCTGTTGCCTTTGATCTACCTACTCAAACCGGTTACGATAGCGATCACCCCTTAGCGATCGCTGAAGTGGGGAAGGTTGGTGTGCCTATTTGCCATATCGAAGACATGCGCGCACTCTTTAAAGAGATCCCCCTTGATAAAATGAATACCTCCATGACCATCAATGCTACAGCACCATGGTTATTGGCCCTTTACATTGCAGTGGCCGAACAGCAAGGCGTGGATCAGGCAACACTTTCCGGCACTACACAAAACGATATTTTAAAAGAATATCTTTCACGTGGCACTTTCATTTTTCCACCAGAACCTTCCATCAAACTCACCACCGATGTGATCAGTTATACGGTTAAAAATCTTCCCAAATGGAACCCCATGAATGTTTGCCCCTATCACTTACAAGAAGCGGGTGCCACACCGGTGCAAGAATTGGCCTATGGGTTGGCCAATGCCATTTGTTTTTTAGATGCTTTAAAAGCCAGCGGGCAAGTGGTGGGTGAAGATTTTGAAAAATCGGTGGGAAGAATTTCTTTTTTCATGGATTCTTCTATCCATTTTGTGGAGGAAATCTGCAAAATGCGAGCCTTTGTAAAAATGTGGGATAAGATTACTCAAGAACGCTACGGGGTCAAAAATCCAAAATATCGTTTGTTCCGTTATGGGGTGCAGGTGAATTCTTTGGGTCTTACGGAGCGTCAGCCCGAAAATAATGTGCAACGAATTATTTTAGAAATGTTGGGAGTGACCCTTTCCAAAACGGCTCGGGCCCGGGCCATTCAATTGCCTTGTTGGAATGAGGCGTTGGGTTTGCCGCGCCCCTGGGATCAGCAGTGGTCTTTACGCATGCAGCAAGTGTTGGCTTTAGAGACAGATCTTTTAGAATACGAAGATATTTTTGAAGGCTCAAAGGTGATTGAAGCTAAAACAAAAAGCTTGATGGCCGAAGCTCAAACCGAGCTGCAAAAAGTTTTGTCAGTGGGTGGTTCAGTTAAGGCGCTAGACTATATGAAACAACAATTGGTGAGTGCCAACGCCAGAAGGTTTGCGGCCATTGAAGAGGGGGTAACTAAAGTAGTGGGGATTAATTGTTACGAAGACACGGCACCTTCACCCCTTACGGCGGGTGGTGATGCGGGGATCTTGAAAATAAACGAACAAGCCGTCATGCAGCAAATTCAAGCTTTGCAAGCTTATCGCAGCAAAAGAAATGAAAAGACAGTCCGTGCAGCCTTAGTTGCTTTAAAAGATGCTGCTGAATCGGGTGCTAATATTATGCCGGCTTCTATTCAGGCCGCCAAAGCAGGTGTGACGACGGGTGAATGGGCCAATACCTTGCGAGAGATTTTTGGGGAATATCGAGCGCCAACCGGAGTGAATGCACAAAGTGCAATTCAAATTCATTCAGATTCATTTAAAAATTTGCGTGAAAAAGTTGAAGCTGCGAGTAAAAAATTAGGTGGGCGCATTCGAATCTTAGTAGGTAAGCCTGGGTTAGATGGCCATTCGAACGGGGCTGAACAAATTGCCGTGCGGGCGCGCGATGCAGGTTTTGAAGTTATTTATCAAGGTATTCGTTTAACCCCCGAACAAATTGTCAATGCTGCCCGCGACGAAGGTGTTCAGGTGATTGGTTTATCCATATTATCCGGTTCTCATCTCGACTTGTTAAAAGATATTATGGCTCGGCTCAAAAAAATAGGCCTGCAAAAGATTCCTGTGGTGGTGGGTGGTATCATTCCTGATGAAGATCGAGAATCTCTGCTTGAAATGGGTGTGGCAAGGGTTTATACCCCAAAAGATTTCGAAATAAATCGCATCATGAGCGAGATAATCGATGAAGTCCTGGAACAATTCTAAAGAGAGGAGAAAACAATGACTCAAGAATTATACAATCTAGGTGATATCCCCGAGGTGGGTAATGTCCCTAAAAAAATGGTTGCACAGGTTATTCGTGCAGAAAGATTTGGCGAACCGGTCAGTGCCTTTCAAGAAGAAGTTATTAATGTCCCAGAAATTGGGCCCAAAGAAGTTTTGGTTTATGTAATGGCGGCAGGGGTCAATTACAATAATGTTTGGGCAGCGATAGGGGTTCCCGTCAACGTGATTGCAGCTCGCAACAAAAAAGGTGAGCCGGAAAATTTTCATGTTGGGGGTAGTGATGCAAGTGGCATCGTTTACCAAGTTGGGAATCAAGTTACTAATGTTAAAGTAGGGGATGAAGTTGTGGTGCATTGTGGGTGGTGGGACCCGGAAGATCCTCACGTGAAGGCGGGCAAAGATCCCATGCTAGCATCCAGTCAGTTGATTTGGGGTTATGAAACGAACTACGGTAGTTTTGCCCAATTCACTCGTGTGCAAGATCATATGTGTTTGCCTAAGCCTAAAAACCTGAGTTGGGAAGAAGCCGCTTGTTACATGTTGGTGGGTGCGACCGCCTATCGTATGCTGCATGGTTGGCCACCCAATGTGGTGAAGCCAGGCGATGCAGTTTTGATTTGGGGAAGTGCGGGTGGCTTGGGTTCCATGGCGATTCAAATTGTCAAGGCAGCGGGGGGCAAGCCGGTGGCTGTGGTTTCAGGAGAAGATAAATTTGAATATTGCAAGAGATTAGGGGCAGTGGGGGTGATCAATCGTAAGAAATTTAACCATTGGGGTATGCTGCCCCATTGGAAAGATACCGAAGGTTATGCCACATGGCTCGAAGGCGCCAAGGCTTTTGGCAAGGCCTTTTGGGAGGCGTTGGGCGAAAAGAAAAACCCGGTTATTGTTTTTGAACACCCGGGTGAAGATACCGTTCCAACTTCTACCTTTATGTGTGAAAATGGTGGGATGGTTGTGATTTGTGCAGGCACAACTGGTTACAATGCAACCGTTGATTTGCGTTACTTATGGATGCGCCAAAAGCGATTTCAAGGTTCGCATTTTGCTAATGATAGCCAAGCCAAGGGAATCAACGACCTCGTGATTGCGGGCAAAGTTGACCCATGTCTTTCTTCGGTTTTTGAATTTAAAGAAACCGGCAAATGCCATCAACTCATGAAAGAAAATAAACATCCCAGTGGCAACATGGCCATTTTGGTCAATGCTAAAAAACGCGGTTTAAGAAATTTAAGTGAAAGTCGATGATCGATTGGATAAGTAATCCTGATGCATGGATTGCCTTAGGGACATTGACTGCCCTTGAGGTAGTGTTGGGGGTTGATAATATCATTTTTATTTCAATTTTATCGGGCAAATTGCCCACTGCCCAACGAGCGAAGGCCAGAGGCGTTGGTTTACTTTTGGCCATGTTCATGCGGATCCTGTTGTTGCTTTCTATTTCTTGGGTCATGCGTCTTCAAACCCCCTTGTTTTCGGTATTTGCAAAATCAATTTCGGGTAAAGATTTGATTTTAATCTTGGGGGGATTGTTTTTACTCGCCAAGAGCACCTTTGAAATTCACGATAAATTAGAAGGTGAGGAGGGGCACGCTTCAACAAAAGTGCAGGCTTCTTTCTTTGGGGTGGTTTTGCAGATTATTTTGCTCGATATTATTTTTTCGGTCGATTCTGTTGTAACCGCGGTGGGCATGGCAGAATCGGTTATTATTATGATTATCGCCGTTGTGATTGCAGTTGGCGTTATGATGTTATCGTCGACTAAAATTAGCGATTTTGTGCACCGGCATCCCACCCTAAAAATGTTAGCGTTAAGTTTTTTGCTGTTGATTGGTTTTTCCCTGATCGCCGATGGTTTTTCCATCCACGTGCCCAAAGGCTATCTTTATTTCGCCATGGGTTTTTCAGTATTCGTTGAAATGCTTAACATCCGCCTGCGCGCCAAAACCCGTGCCCCTATCAAACTCCGCGAATCTTATGTGGGAGAAAAATAGTTTATTCCATTTCCTTTAAAAAAGTGAGCCCTTTTGCGCTCAAATGGGGGAAAAGGTCTTCTGACAAAATAATGGGTCTAGCCTTAGGGAATTGTTTGCAGAAAAATTGAAGGCCTTTGGTCCCCTTTTTATGTCCTGATTTTACTTCAATGGCGTAAAGATGGTGATCGGTTTTAAGAATATAATCCACTTCTTGGTTGCCTTCTCGCCAATAGCTGAGTTCTCCAGGAAGACGGAGGAGTTCCAATCCCACCGCCATTTCGAATAGCCTTCCTGGATCAATATCACGGTAGTGATAGGTTACCAGGGCAGGGCTCAAGGGTAGGATTTTAGGGGAAGAGGCCTTTTTTAAATGCACTTTATTAGAAAATTTTGGAAGTTCGGTTAGAAGGAAGGCGTACTTATACAGTTCAATATAGTGTTTAATCAGTTCTACATTCCCACGTTCTTGAAGTTGCCCTAACAGTTTATGATAACTTATTTCCTGGGCAGGATAAGCGCACAGAATTTCAAAGGCTTGTCTAAATAGAATGGGATTACGAACACTACGTTGGGAAAGAATATCTTTGCCGATAACGGTTTCAATAATGGCCTCACGAAGGTAGCTTTTCCAACGAGCCGGATCTTTAAGTAAGGTGTAACTTCCCGGGTAGCCTCCATACTTATAATAATCCTGAAGGGTAAAAGGATAAAGTTTTTTGGATTCATTGAAATTCCAATGATAAAATCGAACCACCTCAAAACGACCTGTCAAACTTTCCGTGAGCCCTTGTTGTAGGTTGAAACTACTAGATCCCAGTAAAAAGAGAGAAAGATGTTTTTTAGTCAGGCGGTTTTGATCATCCCACAACTTTTTAATGGTTTCTGACCAGTTAGGAATCTTTTGAATTTCATCTAGTACCAAGATGCCATGGGTGCCAAGGGTTTTGGCAACTTGCCATTGTTCTAAGATCCAGTTTTGAGGGTTGCCCACCAGATCATCTGCAGTGGCATAATGAGTAGGGAGAGGGCATTTTTTTAAGGTTTGGAAAATGGCTGTGGTTTTGCCTACTTGTCTTGGGCCCAACAAGACTTGGATAGTAAGCGATCACCAAACCCACCCTACACCTTACCTTAAAATCTTGGAATCAATTTTGTGGGGCACGAGTTTTTCGATTTGATCGGCGGTTTGGCATCGGGGCAGTTCAGTCAGCAAGTGCCTCATGTAGGCATAGGG
>JACPFA010000013.1 GCA_016183235.1 Deltaproteobacteria bacterium | reverse complement strand
CCCAATGCGGATTAGCGGGCACGGAAAACCGCGGCTCGCCTCTGGGCGAGAACGCGGAAGGCTTCCGTGCCCGCTAATCCCATTAGGGTCGGCGATGGAGCGCCGGGTCGAAAAAGCTAACTCAACTGCAAAGCCACCTCACTCGCTTTTTAGCTGCGCAATAATCTAAGATTGAAAATATGGGATTGCTTCGCTATGCTCAGGGGATGGATCAAACGGTTATCCTTCAATTGGCCAGGCAAGCTAAACAGGCGACGTTGGATGCGGCTAATTTAACGACCCAGCAAAAAAATGCTTTTTTGAAAAAAGCCGCTGAACTTTTGCGTGAAAATATTTCCTCCATCGTTGCTGAAAATCAAAAAGATTTGGCCGCGGGTAAACAAAAAGGCCTATCGAGTGCCATGCTCGATCGGCTCATGCTCGATGACAAACGTATTCATGAGATGGCTAAGGCCTTAGAAGAGATTATTCATTTGCCTGATCCGGTTGGTGATGTTGTTAAAGAGTGGACTAGGCCTAATGGTTTAAAAGTCAAAAGGGTGCGTATTCCGCTTGGAGTGATTTTAATTATTTATGAATCTAGGCCCAACGTTACGGTAGATGCAGCGGCTCTATGTTTTAAATCGGGAAATGTAGTGATTTTGCGCGGTGGGTCCGAGGCCTATCATAGCAATCAAAAATTGGTGAATATTCTTAAAGAGAGTTTACAAACGCAAAAACTCAATCCCGATATGATTCAATTTGTGCCCACCACCGATCGGGAATCGCTTTATTATCTCATGACCTTGGCCTCCGAGATCGATCTGATCATCCCTCGAGGTGGTCCCTCGCTGATGCAGATGATTCGTGAACATGCCAAGATCCCGGTGATTCGCCATGATAAAGGGGTTTGTCATTTATATATTGATGCAGAGGCCGATCTTGCCAAGGCCGAAAAGATTTGCATTAACTCTAAAGTGCAACGACCAGGGGTGTGTAATGCGTTGGAAACTCTTTTGGTCGATGAAAAATTAAAAGATTCTTTTCTTCCCAAAATTTTAGAAAAACTTCAAAGCTTAAAGGTTGAGATTCGCGGTGATGATATCGTGCAAAAGGTTGGGAAAAATATTAAACCAGCAACCGACGCCGATTGGGACACCGAATATCTCGATCTTATTTTGAGTGTGAAAGTGGTGAAGGGGTTAGAAGGTGCGCTTGACCATATTCATCGTTACAGCTCCCTTCACACCGAGGCCATTGTGACCGAAAATAAGGCCAAAGCCGAGCGGTTTATTCGCGACCTCAACTCGTCGGCCATTATGTGGAATGCCTCCACCCGCTTTAACGATGGCGGGCAATTGGGTTTAGGCGCAGAAATCGGCATTTCCACTACCAAGCTGCATGCCTTTGGCCCCATGGGTTTAGAAGAACTTACCACGACAAAATTTGTAGTGATAGGCAATGGCCAGATACGGGAATAAATTATTCAAACCATTTTTCTACATCATGATAAATTTTGCTGCGAGGACCGATGGCCAATACATGTACTTCAATTTGATGTTGATGAATACTATAGACAATTCGGTATCGAGTTACGCGCAGTGAATAAAGCCCTTTGAGATTATCCCGTAAGGCTTTTCCCTGATAGGGATCAATGGCAAGATCGTCTAACCCCGCCCTTATTTTCGATTTAAGTGCGGGTGGTAATGAGGCGATTAAACGTTCAATGGGGGGTGGGATGACAACGCGATAACGCACCCATTAACTCCAATTAAGTTCGTGATGAGATTTTCCCTTTCCACCTTTGGAAAAATAACGCTGACTTTTACGAATTGTTTGCATTAGTTTTTTATTGCTCTGAATCATGCGTGTTTCAACAATAGCCTCCCAATCATCAAAGCCAACCAATACAGCGGCGGGTTTTCCTCGAGCTGTAATAACATACTCTTGGCCACTACGTTGTGCGTTGCGTACCATTTTTAAAACTTTTCCTCGAAACTCGGTTACCGGTAATATCTTCAAAGTAACACCTCCTAACGTTTTAAACTGTAGCACTTAGATGTACGCTTTGCAAGTAGTACATGGATATTTATTATAAATATTCATGATTGAGCAATGTTAGTTGTCTTGATAAGAATGGTCAAAATACGTGACAATTACCCTATGAAAACAAAACTCATTGTCGTAAGTAAAATTAAATCAGCTCCGTTTGCAGATGAATCTTTGGAGTATCTTCGTCGCATTAAAAAAATCATTCCTTTTGAGCTTGTTGAAGTGGCTGATTCGGAAGCTGCCATCCGTGCTTTAAGACCTGGCACCTATTGTGTTGCCCTTGATGAATCGGGCGTACAATATACGAGCCGCCAGTTTAGTGAAAAGATCAGCAAACTTTTACAATCTTCTCACAAGGAGATTGTTTGGATAGTGGGGGGGTCTTATGGGTTGGGGCCAGCTCTCAAAGAGCGTGCGAACGAGCTCTTTTCCCTGTCTAAATTGACAATGTCCCATGATCTGGCTAGGGTCGTGTTTTTAGAGCAATTTTATCGTGGTTTATCTATTTTGAAAGGGTTGCCGTACCATCATGACTAAGCCTTTATTGCTGATGATTTTAGATGGTTGGGGATTACGCGAAGCCAAGACCGGCAATGCCATTGAACTTGCTAAAACTCCCAATTACCATCAAATGCTCGCCCACTATCCTCATAGTCAAATCGATGCCTCGGGGCCAGCCGTGGGTTTGCCGATGGGGGTGATGGGCAATTCGGAAGTGGGGCATTTAAATATTGGGGCTGGCCGTATTGCCCAAGTGGGGCTAACCCGCATCTATCAAGCGATTGCCGATGGGAGTTTTTTTAAAAATTCTGCTTTGTTGGCAGCCGTTCAGGCGGCTAAAAAAAATCACTCCACTTTACATTTGATGGGGTTGCTTTCGGATGGTGGGGTGCATTCGCATCAAGATCATTTGTTGGCCTTGCTCGATTTGGCCAAACAGCAGGGTTTAAAAGCAGTGATGATTCATGTGATTACCGATGGCCGCGATACCCCGCCGCAAAGTGGGATTCATTATCTTAAAATTCTACAACAAGGAATTCAAAAAAAGGGGATAGGGCAAATCGCGACGATTACCGGGCGATATTTTGTCATGGATCGTGACAACCGCTGGGAGCGCATTGCAAAGGCTTATCGTGCCTTGGTGCTGGGGGAGGGGGTGCAAGAACAAGATCCAAAACTTGCTTTAGAAAAGGCCTATGCCCGTGGCGAGACAGATGAATTTATTCAACCCATAGTCATAAGTAAAAATAGCAAGCCAATAGGTGCCATAGCCAATGGAGATGCCGTTATTTTCTTTAATTTTCGGGCGGATCGTGCCCGTGAAATCACTCGCGCCCTAACGGTTGCTGAATTTATTCACTTTGAACGAAAAGTTTTTCCTAAAATATCCGAATTTGTTTGTATGATGGAATACGACAAAAATTTTCCCTTAAAAGTAGCCTTTGCCCCTGAAACCTTGCAAAAGATATTTCCAGAAATTATTTCACAACAAGGTTTGAAGCAACTGCGTATTGCCGAAACCGAAAAATATGCCCATGTGACTTTTTTTTTCAATGGGGGGAGAGAGGCCGTGTTTCCAGGAGAAGATCGGATTTTAATCCCTTCACCGCGAGAAATTCCAACCTATGATTTAAAACCCGAAATGAGCGCTTACCAAGTTTGTGATCGGCTATTATCCGAGCTTGATAAAAAAAAATATGATGTGATTATTTTGAATTTTGCCAATCCCGATATGGTGGGGCACACAGCCGTTCTGCCGGCAGCCATTAAAGCCGTTGAAGTGGTCGATGCATGTTTAGGTAAGGTTTGCCAAAAAATTTGGGAACAATCTGGCACCGTGATTGTAACGGCCGACCATGGCAATTGTGAACAAGAACTCGATGAAGCAGGCAAGCCGCATACGGCGCATACTTTAAATCTAGTGCCTTTTATTTTGGCTGGAGCGGCTTTTAAAAATCGAAAATTGCGTGAACTTGGGAAATTATCGGATATTGCGCCGACGATGTTGGAGATATTGGGTATACCGAAACCAGCGGAGATGACCGGTGAGAGCATGCTATTGTGATTTCTGTCATTGCGAGCGAGCCCCGTTGGCGAGCGTGGCAATCCCATCGCTTAAACAGAAGAGATTGCTTCATCCCGCTGGGTTCGCAATGACAGAGGCCCTCATTGGCCGACCGGGCGCGGGTTCTCAAGTTGCCTCCTCCCTACTTCGAAAAGACGTGACGAATATAAAAAGGAAGATTGCCACGCTCGCCAACGAGGCTCGCTCGCAATGACAAGAGACATAATATGTTATTCAAAAAATTTTCCCTTGAACCGACTTGCTTAATTTGTGGCAAGTTTGCTTCTCCTCAACAACAACTTTGTTCCGAATGTGACCGAGATTTTAAACCCCTGCAGGGTGGTTGCGAAGTTTGTGCCTTGCCTTTAGAAAATGGGTATCGTTGCGAGGCTTGTTTGAGCAAGCCTCCTTATTTTGATAAAATTTTTTGTTCTTTTATTTATCAGGGGCAGGTGGCTTGCGCCGTCAAGGCCTTAAAATATGCGGGCAAAACCCAGCTAGCCGCTGTTTTAGTGGAAAAAAGCAAAACCATGGTTTGGCCTGAGGCAAGCCTGCTCATTCCTGTGCCTATGGGATTTTTTAGAAGGTTTGTACGTCGCTATAATCAAGCAACACTTTTGGCCGATGTCTTGGCTCGTGAGCTTAAACGGCCGGTTTGCTTAAATTTATTGAAGAAAAAGAGTTTTATCCCCAGCCAAACTCGTTTTGGATACAAGCGGCGCATAAACTCGGTTTACAAGGCCTTTCAAATCGAGGACAATTTATCGGTAGAAGGGCACGACCTACTTTTGGTAGACGATGTGGTGACAACGGGTGCGACCGTTAATGAGTGCGCGCGTTTATTAAAAAAACAGGGTGCAAATAAAGTTTACGTGTGGGCAGCCGCCCGGGCGTTGAGGAGGCAGTGATGTCATTGCGAGGTAAGGCCGAAGCAATCTCTTATCAAAATTTTTTAGATGTTGCGGTTGAAGCGAGTCTGCTTTCTGGCGAAATTCAAAAAGAGGGTCTTAAAACAGAACGGCAAATTGATTTTAAGGGAACCATTAACATTGTGACCGATATTGATCATGCTTGCGAAGAGGCCATTGTTAAAATCATTCAAGGGCGCTTTCCCGACCACGATGTTTTAGCCGAAGAAGGTCGGGGTTATCGTACCGACAGCGAATTTAAGTGGATCATCGACCCTTTAGACGGCACCACCAATTATGCCCATGGCTATCCGTTGTTTGCAACCAGCATTGCCTTAGAACACCGGGGGGAGATCGTCGTGGGGGCGGTGTTAGAGCCCAACTTAAATGAATTATTTACCGCCGTTAAAAATAAGGGGGCCTATTTGAATGGCAAAAAGATTTCGGTTTCAAAAACCACCAATCTCAATCACGCCCTGCTTTGCACGGGCTTTGCCTATAATATAAGAGAGGTCAAGCACAACAACGTGGAAGAATTTCAAAAATTTTTATTTCAATCTCGGGCGGTGCGGCGAGATGGCGTGGCGGCGACGGATCTTTGCTATGTGGCTTGTGGTCGCTATGATGGGTTCTGGGAATTAGAGCTTTACCCTTGGGATGTGGGGGCGGGGTATCTCATGGTGAAAGAAGCCGGGGGTGTGGTGACCAATTATCAAGGGAATGAGTTTAGTATTTATGATAAAGAGATTGTGGCGAGTAATGGGTTGTTGCATGCAAGCATGTTAGAAGTTCTGAAATAGATGTCATTGCGAGCGAGCACCGTTTGCGAGCGTGGCAATCTTCCTTTTTATTCTTCAATTATTCGCCACGTCTTTTTGAAGTAGGGAGGAGGCAACTTGAGAACCCGCGCCCGGTCGGCTAATGAGGGCCCCTGTCATTGCGAACCCAGCAGGGTGAAGCAATCTCTTCTGTTTAAGCGATGGGATTGCCACGCTCGCCAACGGGGCTCGCTCGCAATGACAACATTCCTACTTCAAAAAGACTTTGAACAAATACAGCAAATATTATGATGAACCCAAATAAAAATCTTGATAATCCTAAGATACTTGAGGCGTTGCGGTTGATTGCGCAGCATCAATTGCCGGAGGCGGAGGCGGCTTTGCAAGCTGGGTTGAAAGAGGCAACGAAGGTTCGTGATTTGGAAACGAAGTGGTTGTTTTATGCTAATTTGGGTTGGTTAGAAAAAAAACGGGGAAATTATAAAAAGGCGTTGAGCTATTATCAATTGGGCGAGAAAATTTTGCCCACCAATCCTTATTTTAAATTGATCATTGCCCAAATTCAGGTGGAATATTTAAAGGCCTATGAAAGTGCCCACAAACGTTTGATGCATCTATTAAAACTGGCGCCCGATGATCAACCCTTATTGCATCAGGCCCATACTTGGTTGGGGCTCATTGATTGGCACAAGGGGCAACATGATAAGGCAGTGGAGAGTTTGATGATATCGATGGGGGAAAATTTCAAAGGGTCAAGCACTTGTGCCAATATTAGTTTAAAACTTTTAGAACAATTATTGCGCGGCAATTACGGCTTGCTGCAATGTGTGTATTTTCTTCACAAAGCCAGCCTCTTTGCAAAATTTAATAAAGAGCCCGATTATTATAAAGTCTATCAACTGCTTTTGTCGCAGCTTAAGGTCGTGCGACGTAAGAAATGATAGCGTTAGGGGCAGCCTACGTCATCCCGGCCTAGATCCGGGATCCATGATGGTGCAGCGATCTTCCTCGGTATAAAAGCAAACCTAATAAAGTTACTAAAATAATTTCCAAGAAACCATGAGAACTCACAACACCTTTATTCAATTGACAAAAAGGCGTTCCACCTTGGGTGATTAAGGGATCAGTCGTGAAAGTAAAGGAGTAGTTAGCTGACAGCGGATTGCCGGTGGCATTGGTAATCCCAGTCGTTAAGATAACCGTGTAATCGGTTGAGATGGCTAATAGGCCGTCTGGGTTAAAAGTTGCTGTATTGTTCGAGCCATCATAGCTTAAGGTCCCACTCACCGTTGGACTAAGACTAAGAGTTGTCGAGTTCAAAGTCGAAGAATCCAAGCCTTCCGAAAATACAACCCGGATATTTGAATCAATAGAAACCTGCACTTGGTCAGAGCTTGGGTTAGTGGAGCTTACCCTTAAGCTATCCGTATCAATTTTCGCAAAATAAACATCTGTAGAACCATTGTTAGAAGATTGAAAGGCTGAACTAGAAACGGGCAAGTCAGTTCCAGTGCTACTTCCCCCCACCCATACCACTTTAGCTTCGTTAGGGGCTAAGGCAATGGCGCCCAGGGAATCACTAGCAGAACCACCAAAATAAGTGGAAAATTCTAAACCGCCGGTGGGATTAATCTGTGCAATGATGGCATCTTGAGTGCCTGAAAGACTACTTTGATAAGGACGGCCAGTGGGAAAATTGGAAGAAGCCGTGGTGCCCACGAGGAAAACATTGCCATCGGTATCCGCCATTAAATCAGTGGGAGTATCATCACCATTACCTCCAAGATAGGTTGAAAAGAGATAGTCTGAAAAATCTGCGCGAACACCTATGACGACCATATCTTGTGCCCCTGCATTACTCGTTTGAAAGGCCCCGCTAGTGGTATGAAAATCCAGCGATTGAGTAGCGCATAGAGTATATATGTTCTGGTCGGCATCTACCACAATGTCTGTGCAAGTATCGGTATCAGCACCACCCAAATAAGTTGAGAATAATAGGGCGCTTCCATCGGCATTGATCTTAGTTAAAAAACCGGTCTGAGAATTATTGAGGCTTGACTGTAACGGTGAGGCCAAGGGAAAATCAGTCGCCAAGGTTGAACCCACCACAATATCATTACAAGTTTCAATAGTGAACAATCCTGCTCCCAAAAGATTGCTTCCTCCTAGATATGTGGAGTAAACCAGGCCTGAACCGGTGGAGTTAAATTTGGTGACAAAGCAGTTAATTCCCGAGAGGGTTGAATCAATGGGATTTTGCAAAGGGAGATCAGAAGAGGAGGTGAGGCCTACTATGTAGGCGCTGCCGCTGGAATCAACCGCGATATCACCACAGAGTTCAGCGCCGCTTCCACCAAAGAATGAAGAATAGTCTAAGTTAGAACCATCGGTATTTAATTTAGTCACAAAACATTCAGTGCTTCCGCTCAAACTTGTTTGAAAGGCCCCTAGCGTGGTGGGGAAATCAGTGGAGGTAGGAAGCCCGGTAAGATAGACCGCCCCATTGGAATCAACTGCCATCCCCGAGATGACATCGGTATTTGTTCCACCTAAAAAAGTGGAGTAAACCAAGGCCGTGCCTTGGGCATTCATTTTGCTGACAAAAATCGAGATAGAACCCGGCAAACTGGTGAGGTAAGCCCCTACTGTGGTAGGGAAATTAGAAGAAGCGGTTAAGCCTGCCAAGTAAATATTCCCCGAGCTATCTACTTTCATTTCAATAATGCTGTCACCCGCTGTACCTCCCAAATAGCTCCCATATAAAAGTGCCGGGTCAATAACTAAGGGATATTGAGGGTCAACATTGCCCAAAACAAACCGATAACCCTGTCCTTGAGGTGCGTAATGGCTGGGAACAATAATCTTTTTACCATCGATGATTTGATAACTTAAAGGGGCCAGCTCACGCATTTCCTGATTTTTTTGTCGGATGATTAAATCACCTTGATCGCTTAACGTTAGGCCATTGATCCCTTCATAGGCGATTTTGATCTGTTGGTAATCGACCCCTGCTTTAACCACAAACTCGGATTTTAAATTCCCCTTGGTTCCATGCAACACCATGTCGATACCTGGGTAGAGATCTTCATAAACTATTTGCGTAGCGGTGGGAATATTGCGTAACCACTTGCTAGTATCATTGCCCATAAGATAATTGATTTTAGCTGCTGCATAACCATGCGCCTTGATCTTGACGTGAGGATTGGAATGTAGAAATTTTTGCTTAAGAGAAAAATGGTAATCTATTCCTTGTTTCGAAAATAAAATCTGGTGCTGACGATCTTGCACATAGAAATCGATTGCAGGATTTAACTGCCCACGATTTTCAATAAAATAAAGAGGCAGTTGTTTTTGACTTAAGTCATTAGGGATTAATTCGGTAGCCGCTATCCCACCTAAAGGATTGAAAACATCATCTTTTGATAGGTTACAACTGCTAGCGGTTGAAATTTTGGCCGCGGTGGTAAAAGCCCAAGTATAATTCGAGGCCAAAGCATTGTCACCCGTATCCTGAATGTCGGTGGTAAGGGTGGCGGTGTATTGGGTTGAAGATTGCAATTTGGTAGAGGGATTTAAAGTGGCCGTTTTGGTGGCGCTGTCATAGCTCACCGTTCCGGTAATACCACCGTCCAGAAAAAAAGTAGAAGAAGTGAGGGTAGCAGAATCGATATCGTCATTAAACGTAACCGTGATGTTGTCGCTGATGGCAACGCTCGTAGCACCGCTGGTGGGGCTGGTAGAACTTACCCCAGGGGCCGTGATGTTAAGTTCGGTGACAAAGGCATCTGCCGTGGCACCAGAGCCTTTGGAACTTTGAAAAGCTGAGGCCGTGGGGAAATCGGTAGAACTGGTTGAGCCCGTTAAGAAGGCATCGCCCCCATTGTCTAGTGCCATGGCACCGCTGGTGTCGAGGGCGCTAACACTTCCTTCACTCGATGATCCCCCTAGGTAAGAAGAAAAGAGCACTTGGTTAAGATCGGTGTTGAATTTGACTAAGAAGGCATCCAAGTCACCGGCGTTGGCCAATTGGGTGGGGCTAGCTGTCGTGAGATCGGTAGAATTGGTGTAACCCATCATATAAACCCCATGGCTATCCACGGCCACCCCACGGCCTGATTCATCACCACTACCACCAAAATATGATGAATAGGTCATTTGCGAACCATCCGAGCTGATAACTGTTAAAAAGGCATCGCTGCTACCACTTAAAGTGGCTTGTAAGGGATTTTCGGTGGGAAAATCGCTAGAGGCTGTATTGCCAGTTAAATAGAGGTTATTGTTGGAATCCAGAGCCAGATCTTTGGCCTCTTCGGTGCCAGAGCCGCCTAAGTAAGTGCTAAAGGTGAGTGAAGCCGTGATGTTGGGCCATGAACCTGTGGCTGCAATTTTGGCCACGAAACAATCAAATCCACCCCCTGACGAGCTTTGTAAGGGAGACTGGGTTGGGAAATCAGTGGAAGTGGTAAGGCCGAAGACGTAGAGATTATTAGAAGAATCTACTTCGATATCAATAGCCTGTTCGGATCCAGAGCCGCCTA
This sequence comes from Deltaproteobacteria bacterium, assembly GCA_016183235.1. Classification (NCBI taxonomy): domain Bacteria; kingdom Pseudomonadati; phylum Myxococcota; class Myxococcia; species Deltaproteobacteria bacterium. The sequence goes on along the minus strand of JACPFA010000013.1, from coordinate 72,360 downwards.
AGTTAAGTAGCAAAGGATAGAGTCTTGGTGGGTAAAAAAGCATAGACAAAGGCATCACTAGACCCCGACAGGCTTGCCTGAACAGGGGTACTATTCTCAAAGAGATCTAATAAATCGGAGGATTCGGTTTGACCAACAATATAAAAGCCCCCATCAACATCTACCGCGATGTCAAAGCCAAATTCATCATCGCTACCCCCCACATAACTAGAAAATTCCACGGTGCCATCGGTATTCAATTTTGTTACAAGGGCATCGGTCGTGCCACCCAAAGAGATGTCAGCGCTACTGAATCCTGTGGAGTTGCTGGTGGGGTAATCACTGGAAGTTGTAAAGCCCGTAATATAAGCTGAACCGGCAGAATCCAAGGCGAGGTCTGTAGCTATATCTGTGGCGTCACCACCTAAGTAAGTGGCGTAGGCGAGGGTGGTACCCCCTGAGTTGAATTTTACAATGAAAGCATCAGTAACTGCGGAAAGACTGGCTTGTTCAGCCGATTGGGTAGGGAAATCTGATGAATTGGTTCCTCCGGCTACAAAGATATTTCCATCGGCGTCTATCGCCATTGCATAGGCGATGTCTAAATCATCACCTCCTAGATAGGTGGAGTAGGTCATCGCCGGGTCAATGACCACAGGGTATTGCTTGTCAAAAGGTGCCAGGTCGAAAGTTACACGTTTATCAGCCAAAATTTTAAATTGCCCGCGTATTTCTCTCTTTTCTCCCTGAACGATTTGATAAACGTAGGGTTTGTTTTCAGTTAAAGAAAAAGCATTCGTCTTAAGTGTTAATGAACCATCTTGATTGAGCTTAAGTTTGTTGAGGCCATAATAGGCCATGATAATTTTTTTATAATTAGCCTTAGGGTTAACCACGAACTCGGATTCGAGCTGATTGCCCTTAAATTTAAAAATCAAATCAATCCCAGGATACAGGTTGCGATAGGTGAGCAAATCAAACAAAGGTAGCTTGCTTTGCCACCGGCTGGGGTCTTTACCACGGTAGTGATTAATAAAACCTTTTTTGGGGAGGGCGGGAATCAGCATGGGATTAGAGTTGGCACCTACAAAAGTTTGTTCAACTTTCGCCGAATAAAGCACCCCATGTTTTGAAAAAAAAGTGCTGTGCTGCAAACCGAGCGTATAAAACGGATACTCTTTTCCCACTTGTCCATAGTTGGGGATAAAGCCCATAATCAACGATTGCAGGGCATCTGTTGAAATTGGCCTATTATGGGATGGTGAGGCCTGAGTCGAAAAACTTACCAAGAGTAAAATGAAAATGACCATCCCTGCCCCCTTGGTTTGCAAGCAGTCTTTCATAAGAAGCGTCCTTTGGCATTTGTTAGTGAATAAAATAAGGGGAGAAAGCAATGACAAGTTTTACCCCCTTGACTTAAGGGGACACTATATAAAAGGCTGAGTTTTTCAATAGAAAAAACAACCTAATTTAGAGTATAGGCGGAATACTCATGGATGCTTATCTCGAATTAACCCCCCGTTTGGCCGAATTATCCCAGTTGGGCTCGGTGATGGGTATTCTTAATTGGGACCAAGAAGTCGTTATGCCTAAAGGGGCTGTCTCAGCCAGGGGCGGGCAAATGGCTACGTTGACTAGTTTATACCATCAAAGGGCGACCGATCCACGTTTGGGTGCATTATTGGCCGAGTGTCAGTCACAAGAAAAAAATCTCGATGCTTGGCAAAAGGCCAATGTGCGAGAGGCCAAGCGAACTTATGATCGACTGGTCAAAATCCCCGCTGACCTAGAAATAGCCTTGGCAGAATTAGAAGTAAGGGGTCATGAAGTGTGGGTGCAAGCGAGGCTTGGGGCCAATTTTAAAAAATTTCAACCCATTTTAGACGAATACCTCTCGTTATTAAAGCAGCGAGCCCAAGCCATTGATGCCCATCAGCATCCCTATGATGTGTTGATCGAAGATTATGAGCCCGGCATGAATATCAAAAAAATTGAGGCCTTATTTTTACCCCTCAAAGATTTTTTGATCCCTTTTTTGAATCAATTGTTAAGTCGCAAGAATTCTAAACTTACGAAGGTGCCAGGTGGCCCTGTGGCTCAAAGTGTGCAAAAAGAATTGGGGCTGCTGATTTTACAACAAATGGGTTTTGATTTTGAACGAGGCAGGCTGGACACTTCGGTGCACCCTTTTTGTGGAGGCGCAGGCCCCAGCGATGTGAGAATTACCACTCGTTATCAAGACGATCATTTTGTTTCTGCCTTAATGGGTGTGATTCATGAAGGAGGACACGCCCTTTATGAACAAGGGCGGAACGAAAAATTTTATGGTCAGCCTGTGTCGGAAGCCGTTTCAATGGGCCTGCACGAATCACAATCGTTATTGTGGGAAAAACAAGTGGGGCAAGGCGTTAATTTTTGGGAATTTTTATCGCCTAAACTCAAAACTCTCATTCCCCATGCCTTAAAGGGGGCAGAGGTCAAAGATCTTTACCACTTTGTTAACCAAGTAAAACCTTCTTTGATTCGGGTAGATGCCGATGAAGTCACTTATCCATTTCATATTATGATACGCTTTGAGATTGAACGGGATTTATTGGGTGGGAAAATTTTGGTAAAAGAACTCTCAGAAATTTTTAATCAAAAGATGCAAAATTATTTGGGCATTACACCACCCAACGATCGTGAGGGCGTATTGCAAGATGTGCATTGGTCAGGGGGAACTTTTGGCTATTTCCCCTCTTATACTTTGGGGGCCATGTATGCGGCACAATTTTTTGCCACAGCTAAAAAACAAATTCCCAATTTGTTAACTGAAATTTCTAAAGGGAATTTGAAAATTTTGCGGCAGTGGCTAAAAGAAAAAATTCACCAACAAGGTTCGCTTTATTTAGCCGATGAATTATGTATTCAAGTGACCGGCGAGGCCTTGAATTCAAAATATTTTATGAATTATTTAAGTGAGAAATATTCATAATGTCATTGCGAGCGAGCCCCGTTGGCGAGCGTGGCAATCTTCAGTTTTAAGCAAGCTTCCAAAATAATCCACCCTGCCAGCAAAAACAATACCGTCGATGCAATCCCGTTCACCAAGACGATTTGATTGCTAAGTGTAGCGGTGTGCAATTGAGCAAAAGCACTCCCCATTTGTTTAAAGAGCGACCAAAAAGTAATAACCATCACAAACACCATGGGTATTAAAGTAAACCCATAATTTTTCCCCGAACGATAAAGCCAAACGGTAATCCCCAAAAGAGTGAGCGCTGCCATGAGTTGATTGGAGGTGCCAAAAAGAATCCAAAAATAAGACCAGCCCCCTTCTTTGGCAATCACAATAAACAAAGCCGGCACGGCAACCGTCATCAAGGTTGCAATGACAGCAGCAATCCGGCTCTTCTTCCCCGTGAGTTCTTGCAAAATATAACGGGCCAGCCGCGTGGCAACATCGAGGGTGTCAAAGACAAAGGTCGAAAAGGCCATGGCCCCAAAAGTAATCGCAAAGATCAAATTATTTTCGCCAATAAGCAAAGTGATAAAGCGGCCTAAGCCTGCACCATAAATAGCGCCCGGAGTTCCCTTAATTTCGCCATCGGCTAAAATCATGACGGTGGCCAGCGCAATCAGAGCTACAAAGGCTTCTAGCAACATGCCCCCATAGCCCACTTGGCGGCAGTGGCTTTCTTTCGAAATCTGCTTGCTGGTAGTCCCTGAACAAACCAAGCCATGAAACCCTGAGCAGGCACCGCAAGCAATGGTGACAAAGAGAAAAGGAAAAAGCGAACCATTAACCCCGGGGGCTGTCCAAGTTTTAAAAGCGGCTTGTTTGATTTCATAACCTCCAAAAAAAATTCCGATCACCCCAACGGCTAAAGCAATGTAGAGAATGAACCCACCTAAATAGCCCCGTGGTTGCAACAAAAGCCAAAGGGGTAGTAGTGAGGCGATGAAACAATAAACCAAGATGATCAAGGCCCACGATTGTTTAGAGAGTAACAAGAGGGTCGAGACTTGAGTCCCCAGCCACACGACGCCTAAGGCACTGGGTACAAAGATGAGGGTTAAAAGCCATAGCGGGGGGTTCCACTTTTTTTGCACGACCCCCATGAAAATAGAAAGCAGCAAATACATGACACTAGCGGCTGCCACAGCGCCGCCACGTTCAAACCCTACTTGCATGCCTTCGAGTTCTTCAATACGACCCACAAAAGTGCTAGCTGTGATATCGGTGAAGGCAACGATCACATAAACCAAGGTGATCCAAATAAACGCCATGATGGCTAAATAAGCGCGTTGGCCAATGTTTTCTTTAACAATCTCGGCAACCGAATTGCCGCGATGGCGCACACTGGCGATCAAGGCCGAGAGGTCGTGCACCGCTCCAATGACAATAACGCCAATGCCAATCCATAATAGGCAAGGTAACCAACCAAATTGTTGGGCAGCGAGAATAGGGCCGGCAATGGGACCCGCCGCGGCGATGGCGCTAAAATGTTGGCCTAATAAATAAAAGGGTTTGGTGGGGACAAAATCAACACCATCATTCAAAGCAACTGCCGGGGTGAGGGTGTTGTCGTTGAGTTTAAAAAATCGGCTGATAAATCCACCATAAAATTTATAGCCTAGGGCTAAGATGGCCAAAAATATTATGGTAATGATAGGTAGAGACATAAAATAGTTCTGTCATTCAGAGCCCAGCAGGGCGAAGAATCTTCCATTCTAGATTATCTTTGTTAAAAGAGAAGATTGCTTCGGCTCGCCTCGCAATGACATATTATTCTTTAACACATGTTTCAATAACGCTGGCAACAAAATAACTCCCGCTAAGGTACATGTCGTAAGCCCTAGAATCACCACCTGCCCTAGCTCTGCCAGCCCTTGGTGACGCGCGAAGGCCATGCCCAAAAACGAAGTTACCGAATCAAAATAGGTGATGAGTAAAGCCTTGCCCGTGCTTTTAAGCAGAACATTCACCCCTTGCGAAGGTTCTTCTAAATAGCGTTCCATTAAATGCACCCCGTTGTCGGCGCCAATCCCTAAAATCATCGGCAAGGCAATCATGTTGGCGGTATTAAAGGTTAACCCCAATAGCGACATCAGCCCAAAGTGCCAGCTCACCCCGAAAATCAAAGGGATAAAACAACAACAAGCCAGTTTGAGGGATCGAAAATTAATGAAGAATAAAATAAAAATAGCGATCGCTGAATAAGTCGCCGCTTTAAAATAGTTTGATTCCACCATATCAATGATGGCTTTAAACATAATGGGAGAGCCGGTTACCTGTTGATCGAGCGAGCGCAAGTCTTCTACAAATTGAAACAAAGAGGATTTTTCCCAAATGTTTACTTGAGGGAAAACATACACCGCAAATTGCCCTAAAGGATTGATAAAAGGTTTTAGCAAACCTTCGGGAATATCTTTTTCAGCCAAGGTTTGGCTTTTGGTCGCTTGCGAAAAATAATGGCGAGAGGTTTTGAAAAATAGATTTTGGAACTTGTTTAAAGCTGAAGATTGCCGCGCTTCGCTCGCAATGACATCATCGAGAATGTTTTGAATCGAGGTGATCGTCGCATTGCCTTCTTCCAAAATGTTGATAATTTGATCACCACCTTCAACATTGAAGGCCTGATTTTGAATCTTAACAAAATTTTCCTGTAGCTGTTTCAATTCCGCTTGCAGTTGCTGCACTTCAGCGACCGTGATTTTTTCTTTAACTGGGTTGGCGTTGAGCAAGCGCAGAGATTTTTTAGTTTCTTTAATTACTTGAGGGCGAAGGTTGGGGTTGGGCAAAAAATCTCCGGCCCATTCCACTCGGCTCACCGATTTCAAAAGGCTTGCAGCAGTCGCTAATTTTTGAGCCACGGCATAATCATTCACAATATAAACCCCGGCTCGTGGGCTTAAATTAGTATCGATCAGTTTTTTTTCATAATCGACCGCTTCGGTATTTTTGGCCTGTAGATTCAAAAGATTATGATCAAAGGCAATGCCGTGGTTGGGGCTTAAAAATAAATACATCCCCCCCAGTAACCCAATGATAGCTAAGATAATAATCGCCTTAGAATATCGGTCAACCGTTTGAGCAAATATTTTAGCCCATTTCCCAGGCAATGCTATTTGAGGCTGAACGGTTTTAATAGTGCGGTGCTGTTCACGCCATAAGATTAAGGCCGGCAAAATAAGTTGCATGCCGACGCAACTCATCAGCACCCCGACTCCAGCAATAAATCCCAATTGGGCAAAGCCTTTAAAATCAATCAAAGCGGCAGTAAAAAAGGCAGTCATCGTGGTAAGGGCGCTAATCGTGATATTACGAAAGTTGTGGATGACACTTTGACTAACGGCCTCTGTAACCGAGAGACCTTTTTGTAAAAATTCTTCATATCGAGCGACAATGTGAACCCCATAATAGGTACCCTGCCCGATCATAATCACCACAAAGGCCAAAGAAAACATATTGAGGTAGCCAATCGTGAGGGTGGCCATGCCAAAGGTATAACTGATGCAGAGTAGGAGGGTGGCAAGTCCTAAGAGTGGGCGGCCAAAGGCTTTAAATGCAAAAAAGAAAATGAGCATAGTGGTGGCTAAGGCAAATAAAGTTGCGATATTCATGTCGGCTTCGCTTACCGTGAACTGATCGTGGGCCAAGGCCGGCCCACCGGTAATGCCGATTTTGAGTTGGGGATATTGGTTTCGAACGGTTTGAACAACTTCGCGAGACCACTTCACTAATTCTTGAGCGTATTTATAATCTTGACGGTATTCATTCGGGCGCAAAAATAAAATATAAAAATTCCCTGGAGTGGCTCTTAAATAACCTTGTTCATCTAAAATGGCCCCTTTCGTAGAAAAAGGGCTTGTTGAAAAATCATCTTTCTCCAGGGCCGCTTGCATAGCGACCAGAGGTTGAAGCAAATTTTTGAGATTTTTGACGGTTGCTTCTGCATCTAAGGAAGAACCTTTTTTTAAACTTAAACGAAGCTTAGCGTTAAGAGCTTTATAAAAGCTCGCCAAGTCTTTACTTTGAAATAAAGCCCGCACTCCTCCGTTGGGGTCTTTAATCTCACGGTGAATGGTTTCAAGCTCTTCTGCAGATAAAAATTCTAAAAAATGTTTTTCAAAAAATTCTACATTTAGCCGATAGAGCAAACTTTTGATAAGATGATGCGGGTCTTGAGATAAATTTTGCGCCAAGGTTTCAATAGCCTGGCGTTGCAAGGCAGCATCTTCGCCCTCCACAACGATCATGAGATCTTCGGCCACCCCAAAAGATTCACTAAAACCAATAAAGCGCTTAAAGATGGGATTTTTTTCAGAATAAAGATCGAGTACCCCAGTTTTGCTTTCTAAACGCAAACCGGCATAAAGCCCCGAAGCAACAGCGAGTAGAATGGCTAGGCTGATAATTGCTTTAAAGTTTTTGACAATAAACACCGCATAGCGTTCCCGAAAATTGACCATAGGGTTTTTTCGCAGGGAATAGAGAATGTGTCAACTGTGGTTAGATGAGGAGATATTTTTCTGGGGTTTTGATGGGAAGGGGGAGTTTTTCTGTAAAATGTGGGGCATTCCAAGAGACAAAACAGGATAGTTGTGAGGCGAATCGTTCAGCCACATAGCTGACTTGGGCATCTCCCAAACTTTGTTTTTTTTGAATTTGGCCAAAAATCTTTATAATATCATATTGCAAATTTCCATTTGCATCTGCGGGGAAGAGAATTTGTACTTTGTAATAATTGATAAAATCACCATAAAGTTGCAATAATTCTTCGGCGGATAAATTGAAGGATAAAATCCCACAGATTTCCAAAAGATTGAAAATAGAGGTTACCCCTAACCCCTTTCGAGCCTGGATCTTTTCGATAAACTTTTGATTTGCTTCTGTTCTTGAATCCCTCGGGTAGCGCAGATCGCGGACGAAAATGTCAGAATCAATAAAAACCTTTTTCATAAATTTCGCCTGCGAGATGCCAAAACCTCTTCTTCAGGGCTTAATCTTTGTTTGGTAGAAACTTTTTCTCGCAAATAATTCCAATCGATTTTAGGGGGCGAAATTTTTTTTCTCATTAACAAACCTTTAGTAATTTTTTTGATTTGTTCGCTTTTGCTTGTGGGTTTGTTTAGAAACTTTTCTAGCGCTTTGCGTACGAGTGCCCCTTTAGACACCCCCTCTTGTTTGGCGGTGGCTTCCAAAGAAGAGAAAAGCCCGGTTGGTAATTTAAACGAAAGTAAATGATTCATAAGGTATTACCTTTTTATAAAAATATAATACCAAGAGATATTATAAGTCAAGGCACAATCTGTCGAATGATTGCACCGCAACATCTACATCATTTTGACGATGAACCAGACGGGGGAATAATAACTGGATTTCAAGGACTTACAAAGGCTCCCTCATGGTTCTTCCCCCTATCCGTCCTACAAGCCCCGTGGATTTACATATTAATGAGGCGACTATCTCTATTGCTGCCGATTTGAAAGGCAATATTAGTTGTAATGATTGGAAGTACAATAGTGTTGATTTTGAATTTAACAACGCCAAGCTTTTTGGAGATCTATCGATCCGCAATAATTTTTTCTTCCTAGGTAGAAAACTTCTTCAGACTCGTGGTGTTGAAGTTAACGGAATTGTTGTTGATGTTTCAGATCCTGCTCTAACATACTGGTACCCACCTCACCGTGATTCACAGGGTGATCTTATTGAATATGGTGAGCTTTGGCTTAGCTCAACCCCTGATCGATTTTTTGCCGCTTCAAATTGGCTTTTCAACGATGGACCGGTTGGAAAATCTTTAAACCACTATCTTCCAGATGCGTTAAAAGAAGACAACGGAAGCCTACCTTCAGCGCTTCGGGTAAACGACCTCTTGGGAGTCTTATTCAGTTCAGAACAAAAAACCGATTCAGGCCCTTCCGATTTTCCTTATGTAACAACATGTTATTCTGAAGCAAAAGGCAATAATGGCCCCCTCAATATTCTAGAAGATATATTTAAAAATGCCAAAATTACGATCAATGTAAGGGAGATGACGAGACTCGTCATCCCCAATGGCATTGCCTTTGGGGCTTCAAGCTTTGATGCCACGGTGACTTTTCCTGATCAAGATCTTAGGTTTCCAAAATTAGATGTTTCAAACTTTGAAATAGAGGTCATGCCATGGGTCTTTAAGACCTCTCCAAAAACAGGAATGTCTGAGTGGGCTTTTCTGGGTGGAAAAATTTGGGCCGATGCCCGTCAAAGCGAAATTGTCGACCATGAGCGTGAAGAGGCTTTAACCTTTCTATCAGGATTACACGTTACCCGATTGTCTCTTCGCACCCACATTAATGGAGTATTTCATTTTAGTTTAGATTTTTTATTACCCTTTGTTGGAAAGGTTACTGTTTTGGGCAGCCTACTTGTGAATACAGAACTTCCATTATTCGATGGAAAAATAAACTTTCAGAAAGGTACGACTTATTTGCGTTTCAAAGATATTGAAGTGATCGAAACAGAAAGCGGTGAGCCGCTGCTAGATCACTTCAATATCACGTTAACAGACATCCCCGGTTTTAAACCAAGTTTTTTTACTAACGATGGTTTTACGCTAAGCCTACAGGCCAGTTCTGGGGCTGAAGGAGGCTGGGAATTTGAAAGTCATACAGAAATTCCTTTAAACGTTCGTCATCTGTTGCAAGAATTTCCTAATATTATGGATTTATTTGACCGCTGGGGGGCACAGGGGCAGCATTGGGTTTATGAATTGCCAAACTCTATTGGTCATTTGATTACTCATACTCAGTTTGACTTTCGCTCAGACAAACAACACACTCATGGAAGCATTGATACTAGCCCTGCCAGCATGTGGTGGGTGGGTGAGGGTACTCAAATCGATTTTGAATATTCTCAAAAGTCTTCGGATAAAAAACTATTGTCTATGCTTGGGGGTGCAAGGCTCCTCCTGGGAATGGCAAGGGGTGAGAAAGATATTTTTAGCCTACAATTTTCTGCTGACCGATTTGGATGGAGAGATCTTCTAGATCTTCATCAATCTAAAATTTCTATTGCCTTTGATCGTGCTCAAATAGATGAAGATACTTTTAAGTTCAGTCTAAAAGATTTTCAAATTTTAGCCAATAATGAATCAGAACAGCCAGCTTGTGTTTCAAAGACGGGGAAAATAAGGGGCCCTATCCATATAAAGCTATCTAGTATTTCGGAAGATCCCCTTGAAATACAATGGAGGCCCAACCAAAGACATGTTGCTTTTTCAGGTGCGGATTTTGCTTTTAGTCTTCAGGGGCTTCATGATCCCTTGCTAGCTAAAACGTCGCGCGGGTTGGTCCATTATTTTGCTTTAGATGGTCGGTTCACGGGAAACATGGAAGACTTAAGCTATGATCCAAACCATTTCGTGGGTCTTGGGCGTTTAAGTTTAGTGGGCAATCAAGATGGCCCATATCTTGTTGATCCTGAAACCCGTCGATACAGAAAACCAAGATTTCTTAAAGATGCGGCAGGGGGCTTTGTTTCTAATCCCTATCCCTTGAGAACCCATTTTAATCCACTGCCTGGTGACATGCAATTACTAGACAGTGCTTGTCAAATGGTGGGGCCTCCCTATTTTGCTTGGACCCATTGGGCGGCCAATGCCATTGGAGAGCAGTGGGTTCAGTTAACCTTAGATCAAAAGGGTCGATCCACAAAAAAGTGGCTTCCCCATCGGGACGTTTACGTATGGGTAGATGGATCCTACAGGCCACGCAGAAAATACGCTCGTTGGGTAAAGGAGCCCCTTCCTCAAAAGTGGGAGACCGCCTTACCTAAAATGAAGGGAGACGACCCCACACATCAAGAGATTTTTAAGGGATATGCCTGGGGGGATTACCACTTGGAAGTGGATGTGGATCAAAGAACCCTACGTCCCTTTGGCATGATTGTGCCACTGCTGTTTACCTTTAGGCTGCCTTCTAATAATGTTTATTTTCTTCCCAGGGGTGTGGGAGCCATTGAACAAGACTTTTTGGATGAACAAGAAAGACACCCCTATTCAAAACTATTGTGGTTTTTGCAACAACGAGAAGAAGGGGATAATCCGTGACTTCCCCTGCGATTCTTAACGACTTAAGATTATTTCTCCAGGGCTTTGTGCCCAGCGAGAATGAGACAGATCTCGTTAATCCTCTCACCCTTTTCACTCAAGGGCAACGAGATACTTTTTATGTTTCTGATCAAGATTCTCGGGCATTCAACCTTTGTCTTCCCACGAACTCCGCCCCATTTTGTCCGAAATTATTACAAACTTTTGGCCGTTCTGAAAGTATTCACTCATCGTTGAGAGAAGTGCTTTCCAGTATCAATGTAAATACTGCTCTACCCAAGGTGGCTACTTATACTTGGACAGAGTTCGGGCAGGATTTTGCAAGAGCTATTTCTTCTATGGACATTGATATTGAAGGAATCACCATGCAACCGGGAGCGCGTTATCCTGAAGTCTATGGAAGGGATCAGGAAACCATTCCCAAAGAATATAAAAAACCCTTAAAAAACTCCGTTCGGTTTGAAGAAAATACCACAGCCACTTGGCATCTTGAATTGAGAAGAGAGGAGGGAAAACCCAGTGCCAGTGTCGTTGTTTTTAATGTGCTCTATAGCAAGCCCCTTCACAATTTTCTTTTCTGTGATTTAAGTATTGCAGGTTTTTACGGTTATGATGAAGCTGCTTTAAGACTAACTCAACCCATCGAATATACGGGACTACTCAGAGATCGATCCAAAACCCCAGGGGCTTTTCGATATAAATTTTTCAAGTTTGGTGAAGTCATTCCGCCTATGCCAAGCAATAATTATGGGATCCGCTTTCTACCGGTGATTGGGGGGAGCGGTTGTGGTATTCCTGTTGCGGGTGGGGTAATTGTTGCTTTGCAAAAAGCATTTTCAGGGCGAAAATTATTTTTAGATCCTTGGATGCCTGCTTTTGGAAATAACCGAAAAAAAGATTATGCTTCCATAAAGGAAGGGGGGCCTTTAACAGAATCCATTCGATATGGATCTTTGTCTAGAATACCGGCAGATTTTATTCGTCAAATGTCATGGATTTGGGATGGAACCAACAATGAAACCAGTGATCGCTCTCTTTTTTATAATCCCAATATTCAAGATAAAGACCGCATTCCCCTACCGCATCCTCAGTATTATCGCTGTCCCCATGATGAGGCTGCCGATTTGGAGCGTGTCAAAAGTCTTTTGCCTAAAAAACTTTTTGATTCTCAAAAAGTAGGAGATCCAGATTACTATCAAAGTCAGCAAGCTGAGTATAATGATAGAAAAAGATTAGGCCTTAAACTTCCTCATCATGTTCAATTTGAGGCCATTGAGAAAAAATATTATGGATCTTTGGCCGAGCAGGAGGCACACAAAAAAAGTGATCTAGAAAAATTACCCAGGAAACCCTTTGATCCTGAGCATAAAGGGGATTCTGAATATTTTCAAAGCATGGAGCTCGAACTTAAAGCGAGAAACGAGCTTGGTCTTAAATATCCTTACGCTTTAAGGCCAAGGCTACTTAATGAAAAATATTATCGTTGTCCCCATGATGAAGCTGAGGATAGGCAACGTTTAGGCGGCAAACTGCCTTATGAAGCTCGGTTTATACCCAGCCCTGTGCGTCCCGGCGAGCTTCAAACTGAGGCTAGGCCTTTATTTGATTTTACTACGGCCCAGCGTGCTGTTTTTAAAATACTCTTATTAGGGCAAAAGATAAGAACTCCTTTTGGAACGGTGTCTTTTCAAGAAGGATCCTCTCTAGATGTTAGGTTTACACGAGATCCGCAAACCGGTTTGAGAACCTTTGAATGCGAAGGTCTGAAAATAGGCCCCAGCCTACTTGAGCTAGGTGCTTATACGATTGAGAGCGAAGGGGTAGAAATAGAAAGTTTGAAATTGGGGAATTATTCTTTTTTCAATAGCGATGGCGATGGTTTGGAGCAAGCTACCCTAGACATTAAAGGGTTTAAAGCTAAGCAACTGAAAATTTGGGATTCACAAGGTAGACTTATTTTCGATTTGGGAAAACCTGGAGTGAGCCTAGAACACCTTTCTCTTCAAAATGATTCTGAGACCCATAAAAAAACGCTCCAGCTTCGTAAGCTTAAGGTGGGCCCTGTGGAAATTCAAGTGGGGAAAACTTCTCTCCATTTTCAAGGGGCTAAAGAAGGTCGGCAAGAAACCATTGAGCAAATTCATTTTCAAGAAACCACTGAAGGGCTTTCAGGTGATATTTCAGGGATCCATTTCAGTGAACTGAGTTTATCTTCAAATGAAGTGGGTGTGTTAAATATTAAGGGGCCTTATCTCGAGGCCCTTTCTTTATATTTTGGTTTCAAAAAAGAGGGGGGTTCTTTTCAGATGTCTATCCCAGAACTTAGAATTGGTGGACGTTCAAAGTTTTTGAAAAGTAATCTTGAGGATAGTTTTGTGCATAACGCGAACCTATATTTTTCTAAGCAGGAAAGCCGTTTTTCAGGGGATTTTCGTTTGCATTTTACAGGAATTGAAACCTCGCCCTTAGATTTTGGTATTCCCCGTATGTATCTTTTACCAAAGTTGTCCAATGTTGTGATCGAAGGGCCTGCACAGTTTCTTTTGTCACCGGGGGGTGGAGAACTCGCCAAGCCTAGAGATAGCATAGAAACACTTCGATTGACGGCTCAATTTGAAGATACCATTTTAATTCATCGACCCAATATTACAGCGAGACAAAAAATACATAAAAAAAACCGAAACGTACAACCCACCGCCATCCGAGCCAATGCAACGCTCTCCATTGCTGATATTCGACAAATATCGATGGAAAGAAGGATGGATAAGGGAAAAGTGGTTCTCGATCCGAATACAGGCATTATCGATGTGACGAAGGTAGATATAGGACCTTTGAGGGTTAGTGATATTAAAGGAGAAGCCACTGTTTGGTTAGATACCTTTATATGGACTCTTTATCCTGTTCAATTTAACCCACTGGGTGGGGATGACCATGATGCCGATTTACCCAAAGTTAGTGAACTCATTGCCCACTTGCCTCCCGAAGAACAAGCAGTGTTAGCCCGTGGGGATTTTTTAAGAATTGAGAGAATTCAATTTGATCGCAAGGAGAAAAAACCTATCATTCGTTTGGGGGAAGTGCTTTTAAAACTCCATGAAGGCAAAAATCCGCATCGGCCCCTTGGACGACAATTTTTGATGGTTGGCGCTCAGCGGATTACTATAGATCCTAAAGGATGGCCCATTTTAGATATGGGTGATACGCCCATCTATTTTAAGGCGAGAATCAACGCACAAGATCGAGGTGGAGTTCCTATTTTTGACTCTCATGGACCTTATCGACCTTATAAATCCAAAAGATAAAGCAAGATACTCAGGGCAATCCCGGCCAATTTTGCACGTATTTGATGGTGAAGTCAGGAAAGTGTTCGACGATTTGAATTTTTAGATCGGGGAAATTTTCGACCATCTGCCATTTGCCGCATTGGTCGGGCCAATGCTCGACCACTTGCACTTTTAAATCGGGGAAATTTTCTACGATTTTAACTTTAAGATCGGGGAAATGTTCGACGATTTTAATTTTACCGTATAATTTTTTATCTTTATACGTGCAGTCTTTGCCAATTTTTGGTTCAGCATGGGCTGAAGAGATTAATAAAATTAATAATAAACTCGTTTTTAAAATGATACGTATCATAATTACTCCTTGTCATCCCGGCCTTTCAGCCAGAGGCTGATCCGCCTCAGGCGGAGAGCCGGGATCCATGATGCCTAAGGAACTTCTGTTTTCAACCCTTGTGTCGAATAATAAATGATCACCAAACCTAAAACAAGACTAACCAGTGAAAGATTCAAGATCATAAACAGAGCGGCTAAGCCAATCATGATGTGATAACCCGAACGCCTGTGGCTATGCATGCGGCTCAAGGCCATGCCCACGATCAAAGCCATGGGTAGATAAATAAAGGGGATCAGCATGGGAATGGCGGTAGAAGTAATTTGTTTCACTTGAGGTTCAGCAACCAAAAAATACATGCCGTTGACCAAAGGTAATAAAATTAAAAAGGGCAATAGAGTTTTTTTGATGAATTTGGGGAGGTCTAAAAGTTGGCGTAGCGATGTTTGTCGGCTGCGGGTTAAGTAAAGCAGGCTTGAAGGTATAAAAAAACTAAGCATCCCTAAGGAAAAAATAATGGTGCTGCCAGACAAATAAAGCAGCCCGATGGGCAATAATTCAGAAAACTTTTTGGGATCTTTTTGATCGTTAATGCCCAAATAGGCTACTAAACTTATAAAAATGACCAAGTAGATCAAGACGGGTAAAAAATAAAAAAAAGGCAACAAGGGTGATTTTAAATAAATATTTTCTTGGGGTAGGGAGGGAGTTCGGCAAGATTGCAAAATTCCCAAATAAAGCAAGATGGGTAATAACCCATGAGTGAGGGTGAGCAAAAACCCTTGCACATAATTCCCTCCGATTACTAAATTTGCGACCAAAGAAATAACTTCTCCAAAATCTCCGCTGATCAAGAATTGGCGGGCAATTCCCACAAATAATAATACGATTAAAAAAGAAATGATGGTGGAAGAAAGAAAGGGGAACCCTAAAGGCAGTTTAGGATCAAAGATCAACTCGCGTAAAACTAACAGGCCATTGAGTACACTCAAAAGTAAAAACATTAATAACCCTAAGTCGAGAAACCTCAAAGGGGGAGGGACTAATAGAATAAAAACAATGCCCCCTATGAGGAGGAGAAAATACGAGAGGCCGCTAAGGGGGCTTTTCAAGGTCATCGATTAAGTATAGAGGGAAGGGGAGAAGAAATCTATTTTTTAAATGCGAGTGAGATTGCTTCGCCACTGCTGTGGCTCGCAATGACAACGTCGATGTCATTGCGAGCGAGCCCCGTCGGCGAGCGTGGCAATCTTCTATATTATTATGACTTTTAACCTCTCCAACTATACTTTCAATTTCCCCGACTCGCTCATCGCCCATCATCCTTTGTTAGATCGTACCCAATCCAAGCTCATGGTACTCAATAAACACAAACAAGCCATAGCCCACCGCGCCTTTATTGAATTGCCCGAAATTTTAAACTCCAATACCGTGATCGTACTGAATGAAAGCAGGGTTTTCCCAGCCAGGCTCTATTGCCGCAAACCAACCGGCGGTGTGGTTGAAGTTTTATTGGTTCGCCCCATTGAAAATGGGCGATGGTTAGCCTTGGGCCAACCCATTAAGGGTTTGCGAGTGGGCATGTCGCTCAAATTGCTATTTCGAGATTCTGAAGAAACGAGTGATGCAATTATTACGGTGGTGCGTGTAGAAAAGGGCCAACATTTTGAAGTAGAATTGCCTCCGGTGAAAGATCTGGAAACCTGGATTAAGCCCTACGGCATCATGCCATTACCCCTTTATATCAAACGTAAAAATTCAGAGCGCCAAGACGAAAATCGTTATCAAACCGTATTTGCTCGGCAGCTAGGGTCTGTTGCGGCTCCCACGGCGGGGTTGCATTTTGACGAATCAACGCTAGCGCAGTTAACGGCGCGGGGGGTCGAAATTTATAAAGTGTGTTTGCATGTAGGCCCGGGCACTTTTTTGTCGGTTAAAACCGAGGATATTCGGCAGCACAAACTTCATTCCGAATATTACGAAGTATCCGAAGCAAGCTACCAAGGTTTAAAAAAAGCGAAATACGAGGGGAAATCTATTTTGTGCGTGGGCACAACAACCTTGCGTGTTTTAGAAACCCTTTTCCAACAGCCAGCCCCTGCCTTGCAGGGATTCACCGATCTTTACATTTACCCAGGTTTTTCTTTTAAAGCGGCCGACGCTTTATTAACCAACTTTCATCAACCCCAATCTTCGCTGCTTATCTTAGTCAGTGCCCTTGCTGGCCGTGAATTTATCTTACGCGCCTATCAAGAGGCCATCGCTCAAAAATACCGTTTATTTAGTTACGGCGATTGTATGTTGATTTTATGATGTTCTCTACTAACAAGTCCTCTGTATAGGCCACAGCTTGCTTCGGCTTATGGGCTGCGAGCGCGTCAGATTTCGCAAAAAGTCCTCGACGTACCCTAAGGTACGCCTGCGGGCTTTTTGCTCATCTTCCTTCTCTCGCCACATAATCCTCGCAATCTGTAGCCTATACAGAGGACTTGTTAGTACGTCATCCCGGGCTTGACCCGGGATCCATGATGGGGGAGTAATCAATTTATGAAACGAATAATATTAGTTTTGTGCCTCATGGGGATTTTTATACCTACGACCGTGGCGCAAGTTTGGACCAGTGAACAAAAAGAAAAACGGCAGGTGCAGGTTTATTTTGTGTTACCTCAAGAAGAGGTGACTTATTATAAAGAAGGCAGCGAACTCAAATGCGGCGATCGTTTGGTGCCGGTTACCATAGAGATTGAAAGCTATCCCCAATCGATGGTGATTGAGGCCTTGGGGAATTTATTTGCCGCTAAAGAAGAAACCCTCGCCAAACTAGAGCGCAAAGAAAAATTACTCAACCCCCTCAAAAAAGCGCAATTAAGGGTCGATTCGGTCAAAGTGCCTAAATATCAAATGGTGATTAATCTTATTGGCAAAATTTATTCTCGCGATCCTTGCGAGTTATCAGCCATGCGCTCGCAAATTCAAAATACCATCGCCCAGTTTGATGCTGGGGCAACCATTATGCTCAATGGCAATGAAGATGCCTTTCGTTGCTTAGGCCTAACCAAACAAGAATGCGAACAATTCCGAGGGATCAATCTCAATTCCACTCAAATTCTCCCACCCTTAGACGCCGTTGATTACAACCCTTACGTGAAGATTTATTAATTTTCACCCCTATGAAAATTAATACACATTATTTTTCATAGGGGTGAAAATTATTGCTTTTATTCCAAAAATGCATAATATAGATATATGCGTTATCTTAAAGAGCAGATTCTGAAAGATTTAAATAAAAAAATGGTTTTTGTGGCAGGGCCAAGGCAAGTGGGGAAAACCACCTTGGCCCAGTCTTTAGTTTCTTCTCAATCCCACTATTTAAACTGGGATGATGATGAAGATAGAGCAAAAATCCTCAAGAAAGAATTTCCCAAAAAGTCGGGCATTCTTGTTTTGGATGAGATCCACAAATACCGCGGTTGGCGTAATTACCTAAAGGGTACCTTTGATAAATTAAAAGCTCATTTCAAAATTTTAGTTACCGGGAGTGCCAAACTTGACATCTATCGTTTTGGGGGGGATTCTTTGCAAGGGCGTTATTACCTTTTAAGAATGTACCCACTTTCGGTTGCGGAGTTGGCTTCAACCCAAGAAACTTTAAATGACCTCATGACCTATGGGGGATTTCCAGAACCTTTTTATTCTCAAAATAAAATTGACGCCAAACGTTGGTCGCTTAATTATCGCACCCGTCTTATTCGTGAAGATATCCTATCTTTAGAAGAAGTTAGTGACTTAGGTCGATTGGAATTACTTTTTTTAAGACTTCCTGACTTGACGGGGAGCCCTTTGTCGATCAATGGGTTAAGGGAGGACTTGCAAGTCCATCATACCACCGTTGAAAAATGGATTCAAATCTTTGAAAAAATGTATGCTCTTTTTCGACTCAGTCCATTTGGGTCTCCTCGTATCAAATCGGTCAAAAAGGAACAAAAACATTATCACTTTGATTGGGTTCTCATTGAAGATGAAAGCAAACGTTTTGAAAACTTGGTGGCTTGTCATTTGCTCAAATGGGTTCATTGGAAATACGATGTTTTTGGGGAAACTTGGGAATTGAGATATTTTCGTGATCCGATGGGTCGTGAAGTAGATTTTGTCGTGGTCGACAAAGCAAAGCCCATTTTATTTGTAGAGTGTAAACTTTCAGATGATACAATCAATCCGGCATTAACCTATTTAAAATCGAAGTTTCCTGAAACCCCTGCCTACCAAATTTCCCTCAAAGGTAAGAAAGATTATCTTAATCAAAATGGCATTCGAGTATGTCCAGCAATCAAGCTATTGCCGGATTGGGTTTAAGGGGGCCTCTAAAAAATTTATTAAAACTTGCTTAGCAACACATAAATTACCCATACGATAACTCAAACGTTGCTCAGGTGTATGGATGGCTAACTCAAAGGCCTAACCATGAGCGCTTCAAACCCTGTCCGAAATTTTTTTGACTCTTTACCCAACCCTTTTAGCGAATCTAAGCTTCAAAATATTCCCCGGCTATTTTCAGAATGTCCGCCTGCGCCCGCTGAAGGAAGCCCGCCCCTATCACCTGAAAATATATGGGTAGAATTAAAACAGCTAAACTTTTCTCATTCAGGGGAAATGGGTGGAGGAACCTATTATAGGTCGAGCGACCCCGGTTATCGATATTTATTAAATTATGTGGCTACCCAGAATGATGGGGCTAGCCTTGGGCTTTGTTATCAATGGGATGGCATGTACCCATTCGTTAAAATTCCCCAAGGGAATATTATCAGTTTAAGTGCGATTTTGAAAAAGTTTGGGAATGAAGAAACAAGTTTACGGCGAAGTTCAGAATCAGTTTCTCGAGGAGATAGTGTTTTAACAAATCTCCTTACGGGTTCCAGCTTTGAATTTTCATCAGGGATTGAAATCGATGTTACCAATTTAGATTATTGGGCGCTTACGGATAAAGATGGAAATCCATTCAATCGAGAGCAAAAAGAAGCGCTGTTAAATGAGTATTTAACAGCCCCACCCCCCGTGCTTGCCCAACACAACTATGATCTCGAGGATTGGAGAATCGTCGCAAAACCCATGTCGGCTCGCATGGTCGCATTAATCCGGGCTAGTCTCCAAGATACAGGTAATGAATTGTTTCGAGCAAGCCCGCCAGAAAATGGCGAGGCTGACCCACTTGTTGCTGAAAACACTTATTATGTGGTGGCTGACCAAGCGACCATTACCAGGATTGAAGGGCTGCTTTCCAAAGTTGGTAACGCAGTGGAAAACGTCACCCAAAAAGATGCGTCACCCGTTGATTCCCTTTTGACTGCCTTAGAAATCATTAAGGCGGCATTAAGAGGTGAAGAATTTTCTTGGAAGAACATTGTAAAAGGGGGTTTGTTTTTGAGTGCGGTGTTTGGGGTTGGCGTCACATTCTGCCATGACCTTTACGCTTTAGCGAAGACGGTGGGGTTGTTTGGAGTAAGAGGCCTAGGCCAAGAACTTTCTAAATTATGGATGGTCCGCACGGCGCAATGGGGTTTACGTGGGGTGGTACGTGGGGTGCGCTGGGTTGCTGAAAAATGGCAGCAATGGCGAGATAAAGGGCCCAAAGATCCGCCTACCTCACCTCCCCCAATACAACCCCATCCCAGCCAAATCCGGCAAGCAGTTGTTCAAAAGCCTAATCGATCGGTTGCTGCCAGGCCACAAAAAATGTGCGTTAATTCTTTGGAGTACCTGGTTCCCCTATGGCTAGGCATGGGAGTTGGCACTGCGCAGATCTTGAAGTGGACCGATGGGATGGGGGTTGACACTCAAGTAGCTGCACAGATGCTCTCCGGCTATGGGGTGCATACTTTAGAACAAGCAGTGGTATCCAAAAAGCCAGCCGGTAGCACTTCGAGTGGGGTGGGAAGGGCCGAAAAGGTTGAGCCCGATCCCTGGTACCATGCCATGGCTGATAAAACCACTGCCTTTGGTGCGACTTTGATCACTGCTGGCCTGTTCATTGCACATGTTATTAAACATGCTCCTAAAGCTGCTGCAGTTTTGGGAGAAGCAGCGGTGAATGTAGGCCAGCGCGGTCTGATATTGTTTGTTCCGGAGAGATCGATAGAATTTATTGAAGAAGACCCAAACCCAATACTTTAATTAATGTAGCAACAATAATGTTTAAATGTTTATAAGTCGAAGGGTTTAATTAATTCCGGTCAGGAATAGGCCATGGGTGGAAAGGTCTTGACCCATGAGCGTACCTGCTGCCTCCAAAGGCGAGGCTTCCGCAAATATAGAAACTTTGTTTAACGTTACTGAGTCCCCGATACTTGAGCCAGAGGTTACAGCTGCTGTTGTTGGCGGCGAGTTAACCCTCATCCCGTTTGATTCAGATACCTTTACGGCAAGAGCAGATTCTCTGGTGGTGAGCACAGACGGTGTAGCTAGAGAGATGCCAGGCTTATGGCGGGAGCAGTGGGATGATCTTTTATGGGCGGTGGCACCGGTTGCCCCTTTGTTGGGGCCGATTGTAGCTATGATGGAGCAGGCTTTCAGCCAGACTCAAATAGGGATCTATCTTGGAGGTGAGGATATCCCTGAGCTGGCAAGGGTAATGATCTTTCGAGGGCTAGCTTTATATACGAAGGCGCAATTAGACCTAGAACTTGCTAGGGGGACTGATCAATATCAGCCCAAAGTTTTGAGATTATGGCGGGATTATCTAAGTCACTCGGCCGATGGCAGGATGACCCCGCTAGAGTTAACTTCATTATTATATCAGCTGCATCAAGCCCCCAGTCGTGATGAACTAGCATCCATCGATGAAGATTTATCAGGGTTGTCTACGGCTATTGGTGAGTTTGTAGAGGATTACGAACGGAAGGGAAGGCAAGATGCTAGACTTGCGGTGTTGAAAGGATGGCTAGTTCAAATAAACATGGGTTGGGTGCATTATTGTGACTTGATGGATCATGATATGGATACTCAGAATGCATGGGTTTTCTCATATAGAGTCAGCCAAGATAGTTTTGCAGTAGCGCAACTTTGGTTAAAGTTAGGGGAGTGGGATGAGGCCAGAGTTGCCTTGCATGAAACCGTACGAATCAATCAAGCGTTTTCGTCTCGTTTGGAAAAATCTGGTACTCCGGAGGCTAAAAAGAACTTCACGGATGAACTAGCTCGAACCATTGCCAAAGCCAGTCAATGGCTAGACGCAGTCGATGTTTTGTCAGTAGATTGGGATCAACAAGCACTTCGTCTTATCAAAAAAATTCAAGAAACTCGTCGTGCTGAAATGTGGGAGCGGGAGAATGACGTTAACTTATTGAGAGGGCGACTGAAAGCCATACTGGCGGTGGGAGAATTTCTTGGTCCCAAAGCAACGGCAGATTATGCTGCAAAATTTAACGGTTGGTTTCACGATTTGTATGCGGCTTTAGGGACTGCCTATGCTGTTGATGCACAGAGTAAGGAGGCGGCCGCCCGTTATTTTTCATTGGCCTACGGTAGAACTCTAGCACGTATTCAGCTATACAAGGCTACCGAACAATGGTGGCTGGCGAACATCGAACGTAACAGATACGCAAACGAGATTAGTGCCTTCATTACTAACTTTGGAGATACGCTCGTACCGGACTCAAAGTTAGAACTTATACAATCAACGCCGAAGGCAAGGCTAGCCCCCCGGATTAACAAGTGGCGAGGAGGGTTGCACGCCATGTATGCTGAACTCGATGCCATTAGTGATCCTGAGCAATATCTGCGCTGGAGAGGCAAGGTTGCTGAGCATTTAGGGGTTTCCTCTCAGGCCTTAGGAGTTTATTTAACAACGGGAAACCCTGGCAACAACCGGGTACTAAGGGATTTGCCCGAGATTCTAAAAATAAATCCAAACGTGGTTACCCAACAACGTTTTGCATTACTTGCAAGAATTGAACGCTGGAGAAAAAACCAACTAAGAGACATAAAGAAACTTTAATCCATGAATCAAGTCAGACAGATTTCATGCGATGGTGGCGTTGGGGCTGCCTCTGAAGAAGCAAGGCCACCCCGCTTTCGCTTTTGGCGATGGATAAAAAAATAAATCTTCACCTATTTAAAAATTGCCCCAACCATTTTAAATAAGCAGGGCTGCCGCGTTCAATAGGTAGGGCGATAATTTCTGGCACTTCATAGCGGTGGGTAGCTAAGATCTTGCTTTCTAGCTTGGGATATTTACGGGCGTTGGTTTTTATGAGCAGTAAAAATTCTTTGTCTTCACAAATTTTGTCATCCCATTCATAAACCGAAATAATATTGGGGATGATGTTGACACAGGCCGCCAATTTTTCTTTGACCAGGCCATTGGCCATGATTTTAGCCAGTTCCAGAGTGGGAACGGTGCAAAGTACAACCAGACTTTTCATAGAGTCTCCTTTACGTGCATGTCATCCTCCGCGGAAGCGGGGGATCCATATTAGATAAATATTTTGTAATAACGGCCAGCGAACCCGTATTAATCACATCTTCTTTGCTTAGCCAACCTTTGCGGGCGATGTGAACGCCCAACCAGGTGTCGCTTAAGCCTCTTGTGCTATGGGCGTCGGGGTTAATGAAAAATTTCACCCCTGCCGTTTTCGCTTTTTTCAAAAATCGCCAATCCATATCTAGGCGATGGGGGTTGGCGTTAATTTCAATGGCCACGCGATTTTTAGCGGCCTCTTCTATAATTTTTTCAATATCGATTTCATATTCTTCTCGGGCCAGCAACAATCGGCCCGTCATGTGGCCTAAAATGCGAGTATAAGGGTTTTTGATGGCGGTTAAAATTCGTTCAGTCATTTGGCTTTTAGTCATTTTAAAACGGCTGTGCACCGAGGCAATAATAAAATCGAACTGTTTTAAAATTTTGGGGGCATAATCTAAAGAGCCATCGGCTAAAATATCGGATTCAACGCCCTTGAAGATATGAAAGTTTTTAGTCTTTTTATTAAGGCCTTCAATTTTAGTCAGTTGGGATTTTACTCGAGTTTCATTAAGCCCGCCCGCGTAGGTGGCTGATTGGCTATGATCCGATTGCCCCATGTAGCAAAAACCCAAACGCATGGCCTCTTGTTGCATGTCTTCCATTGCGTTGATGCCATCACTCCAGTCCGAGTGTACATGAAAGACCCCTTGAATGTCTTTGGCCTCAATGAGTTTGGGAATTTTGTGCTCGGCTGCTATTTCAATTTCGCCTAAGCCTTCTCTTAATTCTGGTGGGATGTATTGCAATTCTAAAGCCGCATAAACGTCGGCCTCGGTTTTACAGGGGATACATTTTGTGCCTTTGAAGAGGCCATATTCGTTGAGTTTTAACCCAAAATCTTTGGCGCGGGCGCGTAAGGCGGTATTGTGGATTTTATTGCCTGTAAAATAAACGAGGGCATAAGGAAATTCTTCAGGATGCACCACTCGTAAGTCGACTTGAATGCTCGATTGCAAACGAATGCTAGCCTTGGTGGGGCCGGCAGCCAACACCGATTCGAGCTGAGGGACTTTTTGGAAAGTTTGAATAATTTTTTCAGCAGAGTTATCGCTGGCAATCAGCAAATCAATATCTCCAATGGTTTCCCGCCATCTTCTTAAACTCCCCCCCACTTCAATTTGAAGGCCCTTGTGTTGTGCTTTTAAATAGGCCACCAGTCGATTGGCGGTAGCCCAGGCCATGTCTAAATGAAATCGCCCTTGAAATTTTTTGAGCGCAGCAATGCCTTGCAGAACATTCTCTTGGGTTTTTAAGCCAAAACCTTTAAGACCCAGCAGACGATTTTCTTTACAGGCATATTCCAACTCGCCTACGTTCTGAATGCCTAATTCTTGGTAGAGAACTTTTAATTTTTTAGGCCCCAGCCCTGAGATTTTTAAACATTCCACAAGGCCTTCGGGGAACTTTTTTTGCAATTCCATTAAGGGGGTAGATTTGTTTTTTTGCACCATTTCGGTGATGGCCTCGGTGAGGCCTTTGCCAACACCTTGAAGATTAGATAATTCCCCGGTTTTTACCAAAGTGCTCAAGTCCCTTGCTTCACTTTCTAAAACTCGGGCGGCGTTAAGGAAAGCCCTTACTTTGAAAGGATTTTCACCATCGAGTTCCATCAATTGAGCAATGGTATTAAGATTTTCAATGATTTGATTTTTTTCCATAAGCCATATAACAGTCTATAGTATGTTTCTTGCTGGTAAAAAAGCCTTAATCACCGGTGGGGGGCGAGGCATTGGCAGGGCCATTGCTTGTGCCCTTGCCAATGAGGGCGTTGAAATAGCCTTACTGGCTAGAACTGAAAAGCAACTAGAATCCGTAGCGGAGCTGATTGGGCAAAAGACCAAAGTCGTTTGCATTACAGCCGATCTCAATGAACTTGCAAAACTACCCAAAGTTTTTGAAGAAATTCAACAAAGCTTAGGGCCCATTGATCTATTAATCAATAATGCCGGCACCGGGGCCCATCGCCCTTTTCTCAAAGGTGAGCTTGCTGATTGGGTTTGGACCCTCAATGTCAATTTGATCGCGGGTATGTATTTAGCTCAATTAGCTCTACCCCATATGATGGCCAAACAAGAAGGGGCCATTATTAACATTGCTTCGATGGCGGGTAAAATGGGTTTGAAAGATTCAGCTGCATATTGTGCCTCAAAATTTGGAGTGGTGGGGTTTAGCCAAGCGCTTTTTGAAGAGGTGAGGGAACACAATATTAAAGTTTGTGCCATTTGCCCGGGTTATGTTGATACCCCGTTGATTCCCAAAACACCAAGTTTGGATCGGCAGAAAATGATTGCGCCCGAAGATGTTGCACAAACGGTTTTGCAAGTGTTGCAAATGAATGCTAGAGTTTGCCCTACTGAAATTATCTTAAGACCTCAACGGAGCCCCTATGCAACCCACAGCAGCTGAGAAAAAATCTTTTGTTGTCTTTCTCTTTTTGCTTTTAATGCTAGCGGCTTATCTTTTGAAGTCGTTTGCTATGCCTGCTATTTTGGCGGCCATTCTTGTGATTTTATGCAACCCCATCCAAGCCTTTTTGCTGAAAAAATTAAAAGAACGAAGATATTTGAGTGCAACAATTTCAACGTTGGTGGTCTTTTTATTTGTGTTGGTGCCTTTGATTTTAGTTGGTTCTTTGGTGACCAGCCAGATTTTTTCGTGGGCCGACAAACTTTCTTTTTATTTAGAAAATGAAAGCCTTTCTAAATTATTTGCTAATCTAAGTATTAATATTAGTAATTATTTTAATCAGCTCAACACCCAATTTAATTTAAACTTAGATTTAAGCCGCATGGCCAAAGGCCTATTGAAGCAAATCTGGGCCTTTGCTTCGGCTTATTCACCCGGGGTTTTGTCCAGCACCTTGAATGTATTGGTTTCTTTTTTCATTATGTTGGTGGTGATTTTTTTCTTTTTTGCCGATGGGCCTAAGCTTTACAAAGAAATCGTTTTGCTTTCCCCTTTACAAGAAAAATATGAACACATCTTAGCTTACGAAATTAAGCGAACCATCCATGGGGTTTTTTATGGTTCTTTTTTTACAGCGCTGGTTCAGGCCATTCTTGCCACAGCGGCTTATTTCTTTTTAAAGGTAGATGGCTTTTTGGTGTGGGGCTTTATCACCTTTTTAACTTCGTTTATTCCCTTTGTAGGCGCGGCTGGGATTTGGTTGCCCATGTCGATTATTCTATTGCTGGTGGGTGATACTCGGTCAGGCATTTTTTTAATCATCTATGGGGCCCTCATCATTTCAGGGGTCGATAATTTTTTAAAACCTATTCTTATCAAAGGCAAAAGTGATCTTCATCCCCTAGTGCTTTTTTTAAGTATTTTAGGCGGCATTCGGGTCTTTGGCCCGGCCGGGTTATTGCTGGGGCCCATCATTATGGCGGTGTTGTTAGCTGCCCTCAAAATCTATAAACAGGATTTTGTTCAATCTAACTAAGGTGGGTTAGATTTTCTTGCAATTTGCCCCAGTGGTGACGGTTTTGCCATCTTGATTAATAAAATTCTTACCATCAAAATCGCAAACATAGGTCTGATCTTTGGAGATAAGAACCATTTTGCCAGTGATCGTTGTGGGGATAACTCGCTCTTCAATGCTTGGAAAGTTAGCTGTAATCTGAAAACTTACCTTGGAACCACCCAACCAACCGGATACAGAAAATGTCCCTGTTAACTCTGCTGCTACACTTTGAGACGATTCATTGCCTTGGACATGAAAAGTGCCTTGATGAGAGCCCGTTAAGGCAAGAACGTAATACTCATCAATGGCATAACCATTTAAATTGGATTCTATTGTAAAAATGCCATCTACGAATTCATCGCTAATATTTCCGGTGCCATGAACCTTGCCAGAGATAGTCCCTTGAGCGCCAGGAGCAGTGGCTTCTCTTGTATAATCAAAGGGGCCATCGATAGACGGTATGCCTTGATCTTCAGCCGATTGAATAAGTAAACCATAAAGGTTTCCAAAATAAGCAGTGGCCGCCACATTTTCAGCTAAAAATTTTACCTGCTCGGCCGAAAGATTCAAATCGGAAAAGCTATCCCCTTCGCCTTCATTGATGGTGTTTAAATTGTTTGAAAGTATTTCTTCTAGACTAAGGGCTGGATCTTGGACGGGGGCTTTTGTCTTGGGATCATCGCCACCACCACAGGCAACCAATGATAAAAATAATGTTATAATGAACAAATTAAGAATGGATTTCATACCCTAACCCCCTTTGTAAAGCTGTCAGTCCCCAGTAGTATCGGTAATCCGCTATGGGTAAGTTGTTGTTTTTTAGGGCATTTTAGACAAATATAAGTGATTACGGGGAGATAGTGAGAGAGATCGTATTGGAAATCTCATCCTCTACAACAAGAGTTAAAGCATAAGTGCCTGGGGTAAAATCTGGGGGGATGACTAACCCCAAAGTTTCTAAATCTTGGCTGGTAGGAGTTGTTGAGAAATTAAAACTAGCAGCTACCAGGGCCGTATCACCTAAAATAATAATATTGGTAGGGGCGGCGGGTGAAAAGCCAAAGCCGTGGATTTCTACTGTGTCACCTAGCGATGCTGGGTTGGGACTGACAAAATTGATAAAGGGCTGTTCGATAACTTGCGGGCTAAGCTCACTCGAACCACAGTTTGCTAAAATAAGCACAAGAACTAGTTTTAAGATTTTTGATACCATTCCTTCACCACTTCGCCCGCAGGTTTATTGCGTGGGGTATAAGATTTGTCTTGGGGGCCGCCGTTGCCCCACCACACCCAAAAATAAACCCCACCTAATTGGGGCACGCTTCCCCACGCCCTGGCAAAGGCGCGGTAACATAAGGCTTGTTCTTCGAGGTCTACTTTTTCTTCGGCAAAATAATTCCAAGGGTAAATGTTCGTGCCATCAATCGACAAATAACCAATCTCGGTAAAAATTAAAGGTTGTTTATATTGTTGTTTCCATTGCAAGAGGTGATTGCGAATGGTTCGCCAACTGTTGATCAATTGCGTGTAAGTGGGGTTTTTGATTTTAGTGAGTTCGTAATAGGCGGTCATGCCAATATAATCCAGTTGATCCCAAAAAGTAACTTTTTGATAGTGGTCCCAGTTAGCCGAATAAATTAATTTACCAGGAAAGACCGTGCGAATTTTTTGAATTAAAGCCACCCAACGGTCTTTTTCTTTTTCCAAACTACCGAGTTCAGACCCCACGCTTAGCATATCAACACCATAGCTCTTAGCAAGATTGGCATAATGTAGAATAAAAGTTTCATAAGAGAAAAACCATTGGGCAAGGTCTTTAGGTTTTAGCACGCCTCGCCATTCCCCACCTTTACGTTGCATCAATCGAACAATCGGAAAGAGTGAGGTCTTCAACCCCAACGAGCTTGCCTGTTGGATGACTTCGATCAATTTCGCATCAGGAATCGTCATGGCATCGGCGTGGTCAAACTCCATGGGTTTGAGTTCGGTCGAATAAATATCTTGTTGATACCAACTCACCACCAGCAAAATATGCGTAATGCCATAGGCCTTCATTTCTTTTAAATCTTCGTAGTAATTGTAATTATTTTCTTTAGAAAAAAGCCCTAAGGTCATGCCTTTTTGCGAAGGGGGTGAACCCAACGGGATTTCTGCGACTGCCGGCAGGGCCAAACCAAGATTCAATAGGAAGGTAATAACTAAAATACGAAAAAAAATCATGACGGGTGTACCGAAGGGATTGATTATAATAAATTTACAAATTCATCGACAGTTAATCCAGCCTCGCGAATTAAACTTCTCAGGGTCCCTTTGGCAAGTTCTTTATGGTTGGGAATTGTTAAGCGACGATAAGGAGGTTTTTCATGCCGCAAAATCACATGGCTACCGGTTTGGTGGTCTAAAGCAAAACCCATTTTTTTAAAGGCTTTAAGAGCTTTTTCTCCAGAGATAGCAGGTAATTTGCTCATAGAGCGACGTCGATGACTTCTTCTTGAATAGAAGGGGGAAGAGGATCACCATGTTTCTTGAGGCTAGTTAAGTATCCTTGAATTGCATCATAAATATTCTGTAATGCCTCTTGCCTAGTTTTGCCCTGTGAAATACAGCCAGGCAAAGAGGGGCATTGAGAGACGTACATTCCGTCTTCATCTTGCTCAATAAGAACTCGATATTTCATAGTCTATTTATCGCATACCATGAAGAGATAATCAAAGGGGTTTTTCTTATTAGACCTCTTGCGTAACCTACTGCGCGACCCAATGACTTCGTTGGGTCACCCCAAAATCCTCACGTATTTTCATATACGCTGCGGTTTTGGGGCCCCGCCCCGCCTTGTCCTTGGGTCGCTCGCGACGGTTCTGCAAGAGGTCTATTTATGAATTAGATCATCTGAATAGTTTGGATTTTATTGAAATAGGGGAGGCGGTAGAAGGTGCGGATTTCTTGTAATAGCGGGTCGATGGAATGGGAGTGGAGGTACTTTTGCAATAAGTAATGACAATAGCGCTTGGCGAATTCGCTGGCTTGACGATAAAGCTGATCTTGGTTGGAATTTAAATTGGGCAAATTAATAGGGCGTGAAATTAAGGCTAGTGCTTCTTCTGGGTTGGTGGGGCAGCTTTGATTGAGGGTTAATAATAAAAATTTATCGATCTCGGCTTGTAGTTCAAGTTCTAACTGAGTCAGCGGGATTTCAGAGTGATGTTTGTAAACGATCAGTAAAAAGTGGCTGATGCCTTCGATGAGATTTAGTTTTTGTTGAATGTTGAGTTGTTCAAGATTCTCTAAAATTTCGGGGCTAAAAAACACCCCAATTTCTAATTCACCATCAGAAGTTGCGGTTAATACGACTTCATCGGCATGTAGATAAGGATTATTTTCGGTCAGCAGCCCTTTAAGATCGGATTTAGCTAAGAGAAAGTTTTGAATATTGAAGGTAGCTGGGAGTTGATAGAGAGTTTCGATTTGTCTTTGGGTAGCTTCGATCATTAATGCACATCCCGTAAAGGGTTTTGAGCACCTACCGGAATGCCCGCTTCTTGCAATTTGGTTTTAAGGCGTTCGCTGCCGGTCTTTAAATATTTTTCATAGAGTCGTAAGAGATCCGAGTTGTTTTGCATCCCCGCATTTTCACTGATTTCCGACAACACATCAACATAGCGAGGGAATTGATCGCCTAGTTCTTCGAAGGTTTGTTGAAAAGCAGAAATATTAATCGAGATAGACGACAACGCTTGATAGGCATTGCTTCCCAAACCAATGTAATAATCAATATCGACGAGTTTGCGTTTTAAGCTGTCGGAAAAATAACCCGAGACAAGCAAAGCAAAATCACCCAATTGTTTGAGCTGCCGGTATCGTTTGGGGGCATCGGGGGTGGTCATGGAGTCAAGGAATAAGATGGCTAGCGGAGAATCGACTTGGTTGAGTTCTTGGGCAAACCCAGCCAGCAAGTTTACTAAATAATACTCAACATGTTCCGTGGTTTGGATGTTTTGTTTGAATAAAGCCACCCGGACTTCTTGATGAAAATAATCGTTTAACGAAGTATGTGGAGCAATTTGATGAACCATCTTAATCCCCATTGTCCTCCTCTAGTATTATACGGAAAAAGAGAGATAATTCTAAGGAAAAATTAGGGCTTAGGGCGCAATGCGTTAAGAGGCTTCGGAGGGCAGCACGGAGCCAACAACTTTTGATACTTGTCTTAAATAAAATAATCCTATGGTGGCTTTTAAAAGGTAGTTACAAAAAATCCAGAGTAAGCTTGCGGCAAATAATAAATCTTCAGGGCGAGTGGTTCCAGTTAAAAAAAGCGGCGAGTGAATTTGATCTTTTAACAGTTCAACGATGGCGGCTTGGATGGTCCCCAATCCACCAGGCGTTATAGGCACAGCGCCAATCAAAAGGGCTAGCGGTATGCTAAGGATGAGACTCGTGAAGGGAACATGGGCATGAAAAATTTTCAAAAGAAAATAGATGCAGAAAATAAATCCAAAGTGGATGGGAATACGCAAACCAATCATAGTTAAAATATCACGATAGGTGGCTTGGTGTAGGGCTTGAAAGATCTTTTTTTGATGAATAAAGGCGGGCAGTTTTTTTCTTAACAAAGCAACGATTAATAAAGAAACATAAAACACTAATCCAAATTTTTGAATCCATGCCGACAAGTCAATCCCCCGCACGTGCAGGTTGACGAACAAAGAACTCACGACACAAAGGGTGATGATCAAAAAGAAATCCATCAGCATTAATAAAAGAATGGCGCCCAAAGTTTTAAAGGGAGAGTAGCGGTGAGATTTTTTTAAATAAAGAGTGAGCATGGCCTGCCCGGCATTGTAATTGAGAATGGCCACCAAGTAGCTCGTAAAACGGGGCGGGATCATTTCTTTTAGAGAAACCTTACAATCAAAACGCGATAAGGTCCAAGCTAGGCCATAGGAATCGATGAGTGCAACATAGCCCACATAGAATAAAGACAGGCCAAAAAAGGCGAATAGGTTGGTATCTCGAATATTAGAAAAAACTTGGGCAGGAGGATATTTTTTGAATAACCAATAGAAGATGCCAATGGCCACTAGCCAAGGGAGTAGTTGCCTAAGCAGATTCCAGGTTTTCTTCATTGAATGTCCTTAATACTAGGCTCCTTGACAAGCGGATGGCCGAAATACTAGATAAATTTGCACGCTTTTTACTATAAGGAAACCAAATTATGGGTTTTTATTGGAAACGTTCTCCTGAAGATCATTTTGAAGATGAGGTCACTCCGTTGCCTGCACCTGTAGAATCGATCGAGCCTATCACTCCGCAGCAGGCCGTGGCTAGTGAAAGTGGCAAGGCCGTTTTGGATGAAGAAAAATTAATGCAAATGACCCAAGCAAGCATTTTAGAAGTGGTCAATAAAGTTGTCCCCGAACTTGCTGAAAAAATTATTCGTGAAGAGTTAAACAAACTTTTACAAGAGCAAGAAAATCCTAAAACCTAAGGGCTCCATGGATTTTGATTTAAGCAAGAAGTACGAACCCAAAGAGATCGAAGCCAAGTGGAGTGAAGCCTGGGTTAACGCCGATTTATATTCCGCCCAAGAAAATACCACCCTGCCTCCTTATTCTATTGTGATTCCGCCGCCCAATGTGACCGGGGTTTTGCACATGGGGCATGCGCTTAATAATACGCTGCAAGATATTTTAATTCGCTACAAACATATGAATGGCTTTGCCACCTTGTGGGTCTTTGGTTTGGATCACGCCGGGATTGCGACACAAAATGTCGTTGAGCGACAGCTGAAGGCCGAAGGTAAAACGCGGCAAGATATAGGTCGCGAAAAATTTGTGGAGCGGGTGTGGCGTTGGAAAGAAGAATCGGGTGGGCAGATTCGGCATCAGCTTAAAAAACTTGGAGCGAGCCTCGATTACAATCGAGAGCGGTTCACGATGGACCCCGGCTTAAGCGCTGCAGTCCAAGAAGTTTTTGTGAGTTTGTATAAAGAAGGATTGATTTATCGAGGGGAAAAATTGATCAATTGGTGCCCGCGTTGCCACACGGCACTCTCGGATCTTGAAGTGGAGCACGAAGAGGGTAAGGGCAAGCTCTGGCACCTTCGTTACCCTATTCATGGCACTAACGAAGTATTGATTGTTGCCACCACCCGGCCGGAGACGATGCTAGGGGATAGTGCGGTTGCGCTGCATCCCGAAGATGTTCGCTATCAAGCCTTGCTAGGCAAAAAAATTATTTTGCCTTTTGTTAATCGAGAAATTCCCATTATTGGTGATGAATATGTCGATCGTCAGTTTGGATCCGGTGCCGTTAAAATAACGCCAGCTCATGATTTTAATGATTTTGAAGTGGGGTTGAGGCACGGG
This sequence comes from Deltaproteobacteria bacterium, assembly GCA_016183235.1. Taxonomy (NCBI): domain Bacteria; kingdom Pseudomonadati; phylum Myxococcota; class Myxococcia; species Deltaproteobacteria bacterium. The sequence goes on along the minus strand of JACPFA010000013.1, from coordinate 39,342 downwards.
TTGCCCCGCTATAATATTTTTACTGAAGATGCTCATTTGAATGAACTTGCTGGATCCTTTGCTGGCCTTGAACGTTTTAAAGCCCGTCATGCGATCGTGGCTAAACTCGAAGAGATGGATTTGTTGGAGAAAATTGAAGATTATCCCACCAGCATTGGCCATTGTTATCGCTGCAAGACGGTTGTGGAGCCGTATCTTTCGATGCAATGGTTTGTGCAGACGAAGGGCTTGGCCGGAGCGGCTTTGCAGGCGGTGAAAGACGGCCGGACCAAAATTATCCCGGAGCAGTGGCAAAACACCTATTTTAATTGGCTAGAAAATATTCGGGATTGGTGCATTTCACGACAAATTTGGTGGGGGCATCGCATCCCAGCATGGTATTGTGAATGTGGGGAAATCGTTGTTTCTAAACAAGACATTACGCAATGCCCCGTTTGTAAAAGTTCTGCTTTGAAACCCGAAACCGATGTCTTAGACACTTGGTTTTCATCAGCCCTCTGGCCCTTTTCTACTCTAGGTTGGCCAGATGAAAGCTCGCCTTTATTAAAGCAATATTATCCAACCAGCACGTTGATTACCGGGTTTGATATTTTGTTTTTCTGGGTGGCGCGCATGATGATGCTGGGCCTGCATTTTATGCAAGAAGTTCCGTTTCGTGAGGTTTATATTCATGCCTTAGTGCGCGATGCCCAAGGGCATAAAATGAGCAAATCCAAGGGCAACGTGATGGATCCATTGCATTTGATGGAAAAATACGGAACCGATGCCTTTCGTTTTACTTTGGCCGCCTTTGCAGCCCAAGGCCGCGATATCAAATTGGCTGAAGATCGAGTCGAAGGTTATCGTAATTTTTGTAATAAAATTTGGAATGCCTCTCGTTTTATTATTCAAGCAGCGCTCCCTCATGCCAAAACCGATCTCCAAAATATTCCAGAGGCCAGTTCGGATGAAGATCAATGGATATTGAGTGAGTTTTTTCAATGTGTGAATAGCGTCAAACAGGCCCTTGATGATTACCGTTTCAATGATGCGGCCTTAACTCTTTATCATTTTTTTTGGGGCACCTATTGTGATTGGTACCTTGAATTGATTAAAAGCCGTTTATACGGCGACGACCTGCAGGCCAAACAACAAACCGCAACGGTGGCGGTTTTTATTTTAGATCAGGCCTTGCGCTTATTACATCCTTTCATGCCTTTTCTTACCGAAGAGCTGTGGCACCTTTTAGCCAAGCGAGAGGGCAGGTACCTTTTCCAAGCCGCCTTTCCCCAGGTTCCTCAAGAAAACATTTTAGGCACTTGGCGTCTATCTGATCAACGCATCAACAAGCTTCAAAAAATGGTGAGTAAGCTTCGCCAAATCCGCACCGAAACCGGGGTGCCAGCTTCACAAAAAATTGCCGTGTGGGTTTATTTGGGCAAAGGTAACAAGGCAGAAATACAAAGTTTAGAAGATCGTATGATAGAATTGGGCCGAGCACAAAAAATAACCTACATCGATCAAAAGCCCTCGGAGCCAGTTGCTAAAGGGGTTACTGGGGTAGATGAAATTTTGGTTTATGTTCCATTAACGGGCCTGATCGACATTGAAAAAGAAAAAGAGCGTCAAGGGAGAGAAATTAAGCGCATCCAAAAAGGGATCGATGCTGTTTCCCACATGCTGACCAGCCCCAATTTTGCTCAAAAAGCCCCACCCGAATTGGTTCAACAAAAGAATCAAGAAAAACAAGAATTAGAAATTCGTAAATCTGAAGTCGAAGAAGCCTTAGAATTGCTCAAGTAAATGCCATGAGATCATGATAAGTTACCTTTCACCAACATACGCAAACGGACGTGTGTTCTTATGTTACACACCATCTGGTTTTAAAGTTGTAATTTAAGTCGTCATTGTTTATACTTACTCTAAGTTTATGACCTACAAAGAAGCGTTGAATAGAGTTGTTGTCAATCCACAAGTTGCTGGGGGGGAGCCTTGCATCCGGGGAACGAGGATCTATATTTCCATTATCCTTGATGGGCTTGCAGAAGGGCTGACTTCACAACAGCTTATCGATCATTATCCGCAGCTTAGCCAAGAAGATATTCAGGCTGCTCTTGCCTATGCCGCGGAACTCTCACGTGAACATCTGTGGAAAATTGCTTCTGGGTCATGAAATTAAAGCTCGATGAAAATATTTCTCGCCATCTTAAACCCATCCTGCAAAAATTGAATCATGATGTAATGACCGCTGCTGATGAAGGATTGCTTTCACAACCCGATCCAATAATAGCTGCTGTTTGTAAAGAGGAAAGACGAATACTTTTAACACTCGACGTAGAGTTTGCCGATTTAAGGAAATATCCGCCAGGTTGTTTTCCAGGTATCATTCTTTTCCGTCCTGAAAGTTATGGTCCATTGGCTGTCAATCATTTTATTGAAAATTTTGTAGCCAACACCAATCTTGAGGAGTTTAGAAATTGTATTGTAGTTGTTGATGCTACCCGTATTAGAATTCGCAGACCTCCCTCTGATGATCAATAACTACAATGAAAAAACCCGTGATGCTCATTTAGACACATAGACAAAAATTTTCTCCCCCTAGAAATCAAATGGAACAATCAATTGACAAGTTGATCTCGCTTTAATTAGCAAGATCCATACAGTGATAGGACCTCTGCGCTGCTAAGATCCTTGCCGCCTGCGCTGACAATAAACCCGGTCTTGCCGATGTTCCATTTCACCGCGCCTCTTGCCTCGGTGGGTGTCTCTACCTTTTCGCCAAACGGGTCCATGAACCTTTCCCCCAATGCCCACATATGGCCCGCCATCCGGGGCAGGCTTGGGCTCGCAATAACAGAAAGTTCGTGACGGCTAGCTCAACGATTTGAGCACTTTCCACATCGATCGTTTTTATCGAGGTGTATTTCGTATTAGAGAAGAAGGTTTTGAATTACTTTTTGCAGGCACTCATAAGTTGATTGATCGGTGGAAAGATTAAATCTAGGAACCGATTTTTCATTGACTTAGGTCAATAAAAGGCGTACTTTTATTGAGTATGTTCAATAGGATAATAAACCCCTCAAAAGATAACAGTTTTTTCATTTTTGGGGCTCGTGGCACAGGTAAATCCACCTGGTTGGAATGGAAGTTTGAGTCTGTCCCCCATCTTTATATAGACCTTCTCAATCTTGATGAGGAGGAGCGATTGGCTAAGGACCCCAACGCCCTCTTAGCCCAGGTGAAGGGCTTGGACCAAAAAACCCGCTGGATTGTAATTGACGAAATTCAAAAGTTGCCCAAGCTTCTTGATGTTGTTCATCTTTGTATTGAAAAACATAAAAAACTTTTTGCGCTGACAGGTTCTTCTGCAAGAAAACTAAAACGTGGTGCGGCTAATCTCTTGGCAGGAAGGGCCTTTGTGTATCATCTGTTCCCTTTGACCCATGTAGAACTTGGTTCTGAGTTTTTATTACCTGACATTTTGCGGTGGGGGAGCTTGGCTAAGATTTTTCAACTTTCAGCAACACAAGATAAAATTCGTTTCTTGCGTACCTATGCTCAGACCTATTTAAAAGAAGAGATTGTTGCCGAACAGATCATACGCAAGTTAGATCCCTTCCGTCTTTTTCTTGAAATTGCCGCTCAACAGAATGGTGAAATTGTGAATTTTTCCAATATAGCGCACGATGTAGGTGTTGACACGGTCACGGTCCAGTCCTATTTTCAGATCCTTGAAGATACTCTGATTGGTTTTCTTCTTCATCCCTTTCATCAATCCATCCGTAAGCGGCAAAGGACTAATCCTAAATTTTATTTCTTTGATCTTGGGGTTAAAAGGGCTTTAGAGGGAAGTTTGACCGTGGATATTTTAAAAGGCACTTATGGATATGGAAAAACCTTCGAACATTTTGTGATGGCTGAAGCTTATCGGTTAAATGCTTACCATGAAAAAGATTACCGGTTCAGTTATCTCCGAACAAAAGATGATGCTGAAATTGATTTGATTATTGAGCGCCCCGGGCTCCCTTTAGTTATTGTCGAAATCAAATCGGCAGAAAGGGTAGACTCAAGAGATATACGCACGTTATCCTTATTCAAAAAAGACATGGGGAAGAACGTTGAAGCTTATTGCCTCTCTTGTGATCCTATTCCTAAAAAAATAGACGATATTCATTTGTTGCCATGGCAAATAGGTTTGAGTGAAATCGGGCTTTCTTGACCTCGCCCTCTCCCTAAAACAAACGCTGCAGAAGCCGTTGACACGCTTTACTTTACCTTCTATCTCATGTTCACTTAAATCACTTTTTGTAATATCAAAGTACCCTCGACACTCTCTTGTCTTCAAGGTATGTTCAACGAAATGATTTCTTATTTCAATTTATTAAAGACGATTGTTCGGGAGCGGATGGGTAAGATTGATTATCCTTCCTATGTAACCTATCAGGTTACGCTGAAATGCAATGCCCATTGTATTATGTGTGATTCTTGGAAGACCAAAGAAGAAGCCACCTTACAACTAGACGAAGTCGATAAAATTTTTTCACAATTGCGACAATTGTTGGCTATTCGGTTGAGTGGGGGTGAGCCCTTTATTTTGGGTGATTTGTATGAGCGGGCAAAAATAATTTACCAGTATACCAAACCTTATTACATTCACATTACGAGCAATGGTTTTTTGACCGATCGGGTTGTGAGTTTTGTTGAAAATTATGCCTTACCTACTAATTTAGATATTAAGATTTCCATTGATGGTTATGGTGCCACCCAAGATCGCATTCGGGGCCAAGATGCGTGGAAACGGTCTTTTGAAACGGTCAAACGTTTGGCGGCTTTGCGCAAAAGTAAGCCGCGGTTTTATTTTGGTGTTAATCAGGTACTTACAGCTGAAGATCCAAAAGAACAATATCTGGAATTAAGGGCGGTCCTAGATAAGTTGCAGGTTCCGTTACATACAGGTTTTGCAGTTCAAGAAGCACCTATTTATTCTCAAGGCGGCTATAAAAATATTGCGCCTTCTTATCCAGGAGAGATGAAACTATTTGGGCATTATTCTCAGAATACTTTGGAAGAGTTATTAGATTTATTTGACGAGCATGCAGAATATGTTAATTCTCGGGTAGAACGTTGGGTCTTACAAAACTATCTCTTAGGTCTGCGCAATCGTCTTTTGCTTAAAAAGGGTGATCCAAACCCCAGTTGTATTGCCCTGCATCGGCATTTACGAATCTTGCCCAATGGCGATGTGCCCATTTGTTACTTTAATACCAACCGAGTGGGCAATTTAAGACAGTTGTCATTCCAAGAACTATGGTTCTCGGACCGATTAACCAAAGATCGACAGTGGGTTAAAAAATGCCCTGGGTGTTGGGTAGGCTGCGAGGTAACTCCTAGCGCTTTGTTAACGGGAGACCTGTTTGTGCAAAGATTAAAAGGCATGTTAAGATAAATGAAAAACTTACGACAAGAGTTCTTGCGAGTCCTTAAGTTAGCTTTGAAGGAAGATAAAGCTAATCGTGATTTAACCACAGATTTAATTTTAAAAAAGAATCCAATTAAAAAAGCCAAGGGTATTTTATTAGCCAAGCAAAAAGGGATTTTTGCTGGGACCATCGCTATTCCGCTTACCTTTAGCCTTTTGCCTGGCAGTGTACGCGTGCAACTAAAGAAGAAAGATGGGCAGACAGTAAAACAAGGTGAAATCATTGCGACCTTAGAAGGGTCCGTAGAGTCACTATTGGCAGGTGAAAGGACGTTACTTAATTTGCTACAACACTTAAGTGGCATTGCAACAGAGACACAACGCTATGTTCAAGCGGTGGCAGGAACGAAGGTTAAAATTTTAGACACACGCAAAACCTTGTCAGGTTTACGTTTATTAGAAAAGTGGGCAGTGCTAATGGGAGGGGGTGAGAACCACCGATTTTCTTTGGCCGATGGAATATTGATTAAAGAAAATCATATTAAAATAGCTGGTTCCATTAGACAGGCAATCGAGAAATTTTCGAAAGACAGAAATAATCTTATTTTAGAGGTACGTAATCTTTCCGAATTGCAGCAGGCCTTGCAAACCAGAGTCAAACGAATCTTGCTTGACAATTTTCCAATCCCAGTTTTGAAAAAGGCTGTAAAACTAGCTGTTGGGCGAACTAAACTCGAGTCTTCAGGGGGGGTTACGTTAAAAAATGTTCGAGCGATTGCCAGGACAGGTGTCGATTATATTTCTATTGGCAGGCTTACTCATTCTGCACCTGCCTTGGATATGAGCTTTCTTTTGGAGAGCTGTTGAAAAACGGCCATCGACGATTACTGAAAGAATCCTTCCATTGGGGTAGCTTTTTCGAAAGAGGTATTTTCAGGGTCAAGGGCTATTAATTTCTTTGTTTTTGTAAAAAATAAATTAAAAAATACTCTCATTCTCTTCCAAAGCATTCCAGGCGTTCGGATCTTAATTAATTGTTTTAAGATATATTTTGGAGTCATGTAAAATTTCTTATAGGCTCGAGAGAGAATGATGATGAGTTCCTCTCTTGATAACCCAGCAGGATAAAAAGGCGGAACAAAATTAGGAGTAGGATTTTCAGCGTAGGCCTTCCAATAGTCAGCGGTGAGATTGTTTTGAACCATTTCTAGATAGATGGGTGTTCCTGGAAAAGGAGTTAAGACCGCAAAATGACAATAGTCAGGAGATAATTCTTTAGCAAAGGCAACGGTTTCTAACATTTGCTTTTTTGTTTCACTGGGTGCACCAAACATAAAGTAACCAAGACATTCAATTCCCAAATTTTTGGTAGCTTTAAGTGCCTTGCGTGCTAACGATTTAGTAATACCTTTTTTTAATTTTTTTAATATCTCTTCTGAACCTGCTTCAATACCATAGTGAACTCGCCCAAGACCGGCTCTTTTCATGACCGTTAACAACTCTTCGTCGACATTGTTGACCCGAGTACGGATATCAAAAATTATTTTTAGGTTATTTGCTAAGATGAGCTGGCATAATTTCATGACCCGCTCTCGGTTGATCGTAAATGTGTCATCATAAAAGAAAAATTCGCGAACACCTAAACTATAGGCATGTTGGATTTCTGAAAGAACGTATTCAGGGCTATGAAACCTAAAGTTTTTTCCCAAAGTGGGACGATCACAAAAGATACATTTAAAGGGGCAACCGCGACTGCTAAATATCGTTGTTACATAACCGCCACCCAGTTTTTCCTGACTTAAAATAGAGTTATATTTTTTGTATGGAATAAGAGACCGGTCAGGAAAAGGGAGGGAATCTAGATCTTGCACAAAATCGACGTGAGGATTGGAGAAGAAAGTTCCATTTTTAGTTTTAAAATAAATACCATTAATTTTTTTGATCTCTTCTTCATCTTCAATATGATTAACAAGTTGAGTAAAAGATTGTTCGCACTCACCTTTGAGGACAAAATCACAACAACCAAGCTTGGCGGTTTCTTCTGGGTAAATGGCGACATGAGGCCCACCCATGACAACCTTGATAGAGGGTTCAAGTTTTTTAATGGCCTTAGCAACTTGAATGCAATCAACTAAAAAGAAAGTGATGGTGGTGATACCCACAACGTCGGCCTTAAAATCGACAATTCGTTGGGCAATCGTTTGATGATCCAGTTTGTCAACGACCCCATCTAAAAAAAGGAGTTCATGGTCTGAATTTTTTTTTAAGTAACTTGCAATAAACAATAACCCTAGAGGTGGTAGGGCTCCAACGCCCTCCTTCTTAGAAAGAAAGGCAGGTGTATTGGAAGGTAACATGTACTGATTGGGAGGATTAACAAGTGCTACTTTTTTCTTTCGCATAAAAACTTCCAGGGCTTCGGCAGAGGGAGGAGTATAACCTGATTTTTTCCTGTTTGAAAGGGCTTTTCGTTAAGGAGGTAAAGCGGGCGTAGTTATAGGTAGAATGCGATTGGGATCAATACGATAGATTTTGGACTGGTCTTTCTTTTTAGTGCCGTGGGTCTTTAATAATTCAAACCGTTGATCTTCGTCGTATTTGCCCCAAGGGCCCCATTTGCTGGTGATCAAGTAATAGGTGCCGGGATTCTTTTGAATGTATTCAATGACCTTGTTGGTATCTTTGGGTAAAATACGGATATCCAAGTTTGTATGTTTATCTGCCTTCGCGACTTCATCCCGTGCATAGTCGCTCATGATGACTTGACGTTTCGTAAGACTGCGCAGAAAGTCTCCCGTGAACCAATTGGCAATAATAATAGCATCGCTAGGGGCATTTTGATTGATCCAGCGGGCGCTAGAATATTCTTCATGAGAACAATTGAGCCCCCAGGTGCCCCAGGGTTTTGCTTTATAACTGATGGTTAATGCGGCAATCATGCTGGCTGAAACTAAATAGGGTTTGAGGGTTTCTTTTTGTGTGGCAAGCCAAACCACAAGGGTAGCGATCAGCAATGCTGACAGATGGGCCAGCGGAATAAAATGGCGATAATAATACATGGTAAAAGAGATAAATCCGAATGGGATGAGGAAAAGTACGCTGAATAAAATGACCGTGGAGCTAATCAAAAACGAACTGGTGTCACCCAATTGATAGCGAAAACGTTTAAATGAAAGAATGAGGAATCCCAACCAAGCCATCATTATTCCAAAAAGTTGCAAAGACGTAAGATTGCGTAGGGCCTGGACTTTAAATTCTTTCCAACCTAAAGCGAGCGATTGCATCAAAGTTTTTCCTACCCCCACGTCTTTTAAAATACCTTTGGTTCCAGTTTCTGATAAATGAGAGGCGGTTTGGAAAAAGGGCGTGGCTAAAAAATTAAATTTCCAAATGAAGACCCAAACCAAGAAAACGCCCGCTGCCAGAGCGAAACCGGTGAGATGAAAATATTGCCGACGGGTGAAAGTAATCCAAAGGGTATGAAACAGGAAAGGAGGGACCAGAAAAACGGCTGAGGTGGGATTATTAAAGGTCAACATGGTGAAAAAGAGCCCAAAGAGGATGAAATAAATTTTTTCTCGATGGTGAATACAAAAAAGATAAAACAGAATGGTTAGTGGGAAATAGGGGAGGGCAAAACCTTCAGAAAACCCCATGTTGGTGCGTAAAATGTGGACCGGAGATGCGCCTAACAGTGCGGCTGCAATCAACCCTGCCCAGTAGGCGGCTTGAAGCCCTAAAAAAGAACGTTCTTTCCATTGGAACTCGCGCGACAGCATTTCGTGGGTATATTTGGCTAAGAGATACATGGCTAAAATGCACAGAGCACCCGCACTTTGAGCCCCCCACATCCAAATTTGCCAAGCACTAAAATTCCCCAGGATACCGAGCAATGCCGCAAGGACATAACAGCCCTGCAGTTCAAAAATGGGGGTTTCGCCGATAATGAGAGGGTCAAATTTGCTGATCGTTCCGGTTTGCATCATGGCGTAGGTACGTACCTCGTGCCGATAAGGGTCGGAATCTAATAGGTAGTTGGGATATTTTTGGGCATTTTGTAATCGTATACTAAGACTTAAACTAAAAATAATCCCAAGTAATATTAAAAGCAAACCTTGGGCTAAGGCCTTGGGTTTGATTGAAAGGGGCGATAACCCCTTTCTTATTCGAATCAGTAGGGCCGGGAGACATAATAAACCGAATATAATTAAAATATTAGTGAGTGTAATTTTGAGACCGATTAAACTTTGAGCGGGGTAAAACAATAAGGTAAAAAAAAGCGCTCCGACTAAAAAGGCTAAAATCGTGCGATCGATAATTCCACGAAAATTGTCGAACATTTTGGGGAAATAGGTAAAGATGGCAAAGCCAGATAGGGAGAAAACTAGAAATATTTTTATCAATGGTAAGAGTAGCACAATTTATTTAAACTTATCATGAAGTGGATCAGGACCCAATTAGAAAAAATTCCAGCCTAAACCACGATAAGTTTTAACCCTATCAACGATTTGTCCGCCTTGAATTAGAACATATTCATTAAAGCGTTCGGCAATTTCGCCAGCCTTGGCAGGGCGGAAAAAGATGGGATCCCCCATCGAAAGTTTGTTGCTTTCTAAAGTTTTTAAGGGAGTTTGAACTTCACCAAAACCTTCATTCGAAATAGGTTCTAGATGCTTAGGCAGAAAAACTTGAGGGGCTTTATCTGGGGATAGGGTGCCACTGGCTATAAATCCCCCGCTTTGACAGGTAACGATGCCTTTTTCTGGGATACGAGTGATGGGTAGGCCGAAGCAAAACGCAGGTTCGTTGACATTGTCTTGGTAATAATCAAACAAGTGAGACTGTAAAAAACCTGAACCCGCTGTAACTTCGCTAATCCAAGGTTCTTCGAGGGTGCTGGTTAGGCTACCAGTTCCACCACCATTAAAAAAATCTAATGAAATCTTTTTTTGGTTCAATAATTCAACAATTCTTTTTCGTTTTTCATAAACAATTTTTTTCGAACGCTGGCGGACCCATTTTTTAATAAAATTCGTGGTGGCTGAAAAAGGATTTTGATCGGGGAGCCCTGCAATTTGGGCTTCGTAACCCATAATCCCAGCGAGCTGTAAATAAGCAGCATTTTGAATGCGGTCGAGTAATCGAGAAAAGTCAGCGATGTTTCGAATAGACGAACGATAAACTCCAAGATGAATGGAATTAAAAAGCCGATAAGACATGTCAATATCAATACACACAGGTAAGGGTTGAGCTGGGCTAGCCACCGATTTTAAGGGTTCTAAATGAAATTCATGGTCAACCATCAGGGTAACTTTTTTGCCAGTATCGATGAGTTTACGGAAAATTTTTAATTCTTGTGGCTGTACGGTGGGATAGGCGATCAAGAGATCATCAAAACCAAGTTGGGAAAGTTGATCTGCTTCTTGCATAGAAAAACACATGAGCCCTCGAGCGGTGGGGCCGGCTATTTTTTGAATAAGGGAAATTAAATAGGGGACACGAATGGATTTGGTAGCGATGCGTAAAGATTTGCCTGCGGCTTTGATTTTTTGAGCGATCCTTTGCGTGTTGGCAGTTAAGACGTCAAGATCCACCACTATTAAAGGGTAGGTTTCGTTAGTGAGTAGCTGACGTAATTGTTGGTAGTTTTGAAACATAGATTATGTCATTGCGAGGGCCTTTAGGCCCGTGGCAATCTTCATTATTATAAAAAGGAAGATTGCGGAGTTTATCCTGAGGCTTGCCGAAGGAGCCCTCGCAATGACAATAGGGCTATGTCCTTCCCTTTTTACCTACTTTATTACTATAACGTTCAAGCTTAAGCCCGTTGATGATAAAACGACCCAAAGACCTGACCCCTTCTCCAAACAACCCCGCCATCATTTTTTTGAAAATCTGATATTTTTGTGGAGTGTAAGGGTACCAATTGGCTTCGATTTTTTTGCCATTTTTATCGATCAAAACCGATTTAATATTCGTGAAGCAATAAAAACCAAACTCACCCTTATAACGGCCAATGCCACTTTGTTTGGTGCCCCCAAAGGGCAGTGCATGGTTGCCTTCGGTCAACATGACATTGTTGATAGAAACATTCCCCGTTTCTAAGGCCTTGGTGACGCGCATGGCACGATTCAGGTCAGCCGTCCACACACTGGCCGACAGGCCAAAGGGGCTATCGTTGGCCAATGCAATCACGCTTGCTTCATCCCGAAATTTAAAAAGCGGAAGCAGCGGGCCAAAGGTTTCTTCTTGGTTTATTTTCATGGCAGCGGTGGTGTTTTCTAAAAGAATAGGGGGGATGAAGGGGGAGACATAATCCCAATTTCGACCGGTGAGAATTTTTGCCCCTTGTTTAATGGCATCTTCTAATTGTTCACGGATGATCTGAATCTGCCGGGTTGAGGTCATGATTCCCATATCCGCGCTGCCGTCGTGATCGACCTGTTGTTTCACTTTTTGGATTTCAAGGATCAGCCTATCTCGGAACTCATCATAGATCGATTCTTGAACATAGAGTCGTTCAATAGAAGTACAGGCCTGCCCGGTATTGGTTAAAGCCCCCCACACGGCTCCCTTGACTGCACGATCAAGATTGACATCTTCAAACACGATCATTGGGTCTTTGCCACCTAATTCTAATTCTACCGGAATGAGGGCTGCAGCGGCCTTAGCCATGATGGCCTTGCCAGTTTTAACACTGCCGGTAAAAAATATTTTATCAGGGCGAGGTTCAATGAGCTTGGCACCCACTTGCCCATCGCCATAAACGACTTGTATCCAATGAGGATGAAAGCCGCTTTGAGTTAAGAGTTCTTCGACTAACCCTGTAAGGGGGGTAAGTTCGGAGGGTTTATAGATCACGCTATTGCCACATACAAATGCCGTCGTAAGCGGCACCAGGGCTTGATAGAGGGGGTAATTCCAGGGAGAGATGATCAATGCCACACCTAGCGGTTCAAAGAGAATTTTTGATTTTTTGCCCATTAAAGAAAGCGGGGTGGGTACCTTGCGATCACGTAGCTGTTTGATCGCATACTTTTCTAAATAAGTGAGATGATCTAAGACCCCAAAAATTTCTGACATTAAGGCATCGGTTCGGGATTTTTTGGTATCGGCCTGAATACGGTCGAGGATGGATTCATATTGTGTAAGAATGATTTCTTTTAACGATGTAACATACTTAAGCCGTTGCGCTAGGGGGAGCATGCGTAATTCTTTTTTGCTTTCTTTCGCTCGCGCATAAATATTTTGAATGTCTTGATGGCTTGGGTTTTGCAAATTGGGTTCTGGAAAGGTGCTCGACGCGTTTGGATCGGATTTAGGACGTTCAACTTTAGCGTCCCATTTTATGAGTTGAGTGATTTTCCCGCCCATGGGGATGGGTTCTTTGAGCATCGAGTAATAGAGGGTAAACACCACTCCTTTTACGCCAATGTCCAATAGGCGTAAGGCAGTACCCAGCAGCCAGGGAAACTTTGTATTTTTATCCGTGAGCGTAAAAATAATGCGTAATAAAAATTTAGGCAAAAAACGCAATAGAATCATTAAATGACAAAAACTCTTACGCTCTGTTGCGGGCAAGTAATCTAGGATTCGATCAACGTGAATGATAAAACCGGTTTTGGAAAAAGCGGGAAATTCAAGATCGCCCGGGATGATAACATCCCCTACTTTTTGTAGCCCCTTGATTTGTGTTTTGGAAAAATATTTAGAGATCATGGGTTCCTTACTATTCTGGTAGCGGCTAATTTAGAGAGAGCCATGATCGTTAATGAAGGGTTGATGCCTGGTGCATTAGGAAAGATACTCGAGTCGGCAGCAAAGATATTTTTATGGCCATGTAATTGAAAATCAGGGTTAACCACCGATGTTTTGGCATTGCTGCCAATGCCGCAACCTCCCATCAAATGCAGGCCAATGGGCATTTTCCCGCGTATGATTTCTTGAGCGCCGGTGGCTTCAAAAATATTTTGAATCGTTTCGAGCCCCGCATCACGGCGTCGCTGGTCTTCACCATTTAAAGTTTTAAAGATTTTGACCTCGCCCTTTCGGTTTAGTTTGATTTTACCAGGGTGGGTGTCGCGCACGGCCACTTCAATGCAGGCAAGCCGAGTGATGTTTTTCATATAATATTGATGGTGCGATTCAATGCCGGGCAATAGCATGGCAATGGCAACCGGCGGGGCAAACACATTTTCAAGTTTAAACCCCTTTCGCCTAAACCCCGGGTCATTTGATTTAACCGATTGTAAGGGGCCTTTGTGAGCGTTGATGGGCTTGGCATAGAGGGCTAAGACCATATATTGAGGATGGGTGAAAAAACTTTCTCCTAAAGCAGGCAAAGATTTTTTAAACCCAGAACGCAAAAGTAATTTTGAATTGCCAATGGCGCCGGAGGCTAAGATGAGCCGGTTTCCTTTAAAACAATGGCGCTCATTATTTTTGAATAAAGCATGAACCTCAACATCTTCTGAGCGAGGGACTATTTGTGTGACCTCACATTGATCTAACAGGGTCAATTCTTCGCTCAAGGCCTTTTTTAATACCGTGACCGGCATGCTTTGTTTGCTATCGATGGGGCAGCCGGCTAGGCATTCAATACAATCATTGCCCTCTTCATAGCGGCAGTTTTTTTGGGCTCGGCATAAGGGGGCGTATTGAAAGCCTAATTTTTCAAAACCGGTTTTGAAAATTTTGGCATTGCCATTGTGGAATTGTTCAGGAATGGTTTGGATACATAATTCTTGTTCGGCTTGTTCGTACCAAGGCTTTAAATTTTCGGTTGAGAAAAAATCGATTCCGGAAGTTTCTCGAAAAGCTTCAAGGGCGATATTATCAAAGCGATCCAGCAAAGCCTGATTAACAATCGATCCACCACCAACCACCTTGGGGCGTAAAAAACCAATCGTAGCATTGGCATTAAATTCAATGCCCCCTCCCCAATAGAGTTGAGAATTGGAATCAATTTCGTGACGAGGATAGGTGTATTTATTAAAAAATTTTCCCGCTTCTAATAATAAGCATTTTAATCCGGCTTTGGTTAGGTCAGCCGCAATAAAAGAACCCGAAATTCCTGAACCAACAATAATCGCATCATAGAATTGATGAAAGGAATCCATAAAACTGGCGCGAATTATGGATGGGAATGGGGAGTGAAGCAACTAGAAAATATGTCATTTGAGCCACGTCTTGCCGAATCCGGCAGAGGTTCCCTCAACCCCAAGCAAAGGGGTTTCGGGTAACCTCTTCCCGCTTCGGCAAGACTTCTTCGTAAATATTTGTAGAGATATAAAAAGGGAGTGAGGAGACTTTGCAGTAGAGTCAGCTTTTTCGACCCATCGCGGAAGCGGTGGGGCCCCCATGCGGGCTAGCCGGCATGGAAAGCCGAGGCCCCCGCCTTTGGCGGGGGAACGCGGAAGGATTCCGTGCCGGCTAGCCCCATGAGGGTCACCGCTGGAGCGCCGGGTCGAAAAAGCTGACTCTACTGCAAAGTCTCCTCACTCCCTTTTTAGGTGCGATGATTTGTCTTGAAAATTCTCGTGGCTTGTTTGGGGGTTTGAATTTATACTTGTGATAAGAATTATGAGGAGGGGGTTATGGTTAGGCTACGTAAGTTATTAATATTTTTGGTTATTTTCTTGCTTCCGCAGGGGGTTCCCCTTGAAGTTTCAGCTAAAAAATCTAAAGAAAAAGCCGGCAAGCATTTGTGGGATTACAAGCGTCAGCACAAAACTAGTTTTTCGATGGAACAAGAAATTAAAATTGGCACGCATTATTTACAAGAACAGATTAAAATTTTTCGCAAGAAAAATATCGGCGTGGATTTACCTAAACATGCCAAATTGAAAAATCGCATCAACCATATTGTTCGAAAAATTGCGAAAGTTTCGGATATGCCGGATTTGCCTTACGAAGTGCATGTGTTTGATATGCCCAAGGTGGTGAATGCCTATTGCCTGCCAGGGGGTAAGATTGGGGTGTTTTCGGGGCTCTTTGATCCTCAAAAAGGCTTGGTGGACATCAACAACGATGCACAAATTGCAGCGATCTTGTCCCATGAGATTTCTCATGCGACCATGCGCCATGCCACCCGCCAAATCTCGAGTGCTATGGCTTTGAACGCCCTTGGCTCTATTGCTTCGATTGCCCTGGGGGCGGGGGTTGGGTCATCGGCTCAATTTGCCTTTGATTCACTCTTTTCTTTAAGCACCAATCTCATCATGCCGGGCTACAGCCGCAAACATGAAAAAGAAGCCGATCGAGTGGGATTTTATTACATGAGTAAAGCAGGGTACAATCCCGAGGCGGCAGTGCAAATTTGGGAACAGGCCGCGAACCGCAAAGATAAACACGATAAAAAAAACGCCTTTGCTTCTCACCCTAGCGATGGGTCGCGGGCCAAGGCCTTAAAAAAGTGGCTGCCCGAGGCCATGCAGGTTTATAAAAAAGAGATAACGCTACCTTAATTTTGGAGGTACCCATTGAATTCAAACTGTCTGTTTAAGATTCAGGTAATATTAGTTCCGTTATTGTTCCTTTGCAATATTACCTTTGCCGAAGATGCTTGGCACGACTTTCTTCGGGAATTTCAAGAAGGTTACTTACATGGGGATTTTAGAGAAGAAATTAAACCCCCTTCGGGTGGTCAAGAGGCTATTTATCGGTACTATTTTTCTAATGGACAATTAGCCGCCGAGATTCTGCCCAAAAAAGGGGACATTAAAATTTATGATGAAAAAGGCAAGTTGTATAAAGAAGGTAATATGGTGAAAGGTATCTTACGTGGATATGATAAAAATGGCGAATTATATTCAGAGACACATTTTAACAACTACCAAATCCATGGTATTACCAAAACCTATCAAGATGGGAGATTAGTTTTAGAATCTCCATATAAAAAGGGGAAACTGCAGGGAATTGAAAGATATTTTGATAAAGATGGAATGCTGCTCAGCAAAACTCATTATCAAAATGGGGTTGTTGTGAAAGAACTTCATTATCAAAAGGGCATCTTGCGGGTTGAATTAATTAATTTCAAAGACCATCGTCGTGAGGAAAAAATTTATCATCCTTAATGGTAAGTTAAAACGGGTGAGTGAATATCTTAAGTGGAAACAGGAGGGGGTGGAGCAAGTTTATGATGAAGAGGGAAATATTCTTTATAAGATGACTTATCACGATGGGATTGAGAATGGTCCCTTTAAAATATATGAGCAGGGTATGTTGGCTCGGGAGGGTCAATACAGAAACGGTGAATATGACGGAGTGATTCGATACTATGGTTATAAAAATGGCAAGAAAGTAACCTCCAGCCAGAAAAAGTACCATGAGGGAGAACTTGTTATTGATGAAAATATTAAAAACACGAAGTCCCTAGCCAAGCTGCGCTATACTCCAGAAGATGTTAAAAAAAGTTTAGCTAAAAGTAAGCCTGATGAAATTGTCCGTATAAAAATCAACTCAAAAGAAATAACAGCAGCCTTCTCAAATTTGGATATCCTTTTTTCACAAGTGAGGATGATCCCTTATCTCTTAGAAAATCATCAAATAGTTGGTGTAAAATTTTTGATCCTTAAACAGGAATCTCCATTTGCTAAAATGGGTTTACAAGAAGGAGACATTATACTTTCTATGAATGGTATTGCTTTTACCTTAGAAAAAGGAATCCCATTCCTTCAAAATATTCAAAATCAGAATCCTACTAACTTTCGGGTTCACCGAAAAAAGAAATTATTAGAACTTCGGATTTTGGAAGATTAATAACGATAAAATTCCGGTTTGGGGTTTAGCTTGTCTAAAGCCAGTGATTTCTAATAATATAGAAAAAACTTGCTAGTTATTTATAATTGATTATAAAATACTAGCATGAAAGTCCGTTATCTCGCCGAGCAAATCAAAAGAGATTTAAAACAAAAAATGGTTTTTATCGCAGGCCCAAGGCAAATTGGTAAAACCACCCTCGCCTTATCTTTGTTAAAAAAAAATGAGGGTTACCTCAGTTGGGATATACCTGAACAACGAGAAAGGATTTTAAAAAGACAATATCCCAATGCCCCCTTAATTGTATTTGACGAAATTCATAAATTTCGCGCTTGGAGAAATTATCTTAAAGGATTTTATGATGATAAAAAAAGTCGCTATCAAATTCTAGTTACGGGTAGTGCAAAACTAGATTATTACCGTTTTGGTGGAGATTCCTTACAGGGGCGCTATCATTTATTACGTATGCATCCATTGAGTTCACGAGAGCTAGGAATCGACAATTCAGAAGACTTGATGGCATTGCTTGATTTGAGTGGTTTTCCGGAGCCCTATTTTGGTCAAAGCAAAGAAGCTGCCAAGCGTTGGTCTACTGAATATCGTACCCGACTGGTTGAAGAAGAAATAACCAGCCTAGAGGCCATCCGCGACGTTGGGAGCATTGAACTACTTATGCTGCGCTTACCTGAATTAGTTGGGTCTCCACTGTCGATTAATAGTTTAAGGGAAGATTTGCAGGTTAATCATTATTCCGTTTCTAAATGGATTGATATTTTAGAAAGAAATTATGTTTTATTTCGATTGTCTCCATTTGGAGCTTCAAAAATTAGAGCTGTTAAGAAGGAGCAGAAACACTACCATTATGATTGGTCTTTGGTAGAGAATCTTTCCTATCGCTTTGAAAATATGGTGGCTTGTCATTTGCTTAAGTGGGTTTGTTTTGAACAAGATGCAAAGGGGAGAGAACTTGACTTAAATTATTTTCGCGATGTCGACAAAAGAGAAGTTGATTTTGTCATCACCGAAAAAAGGACTCCCATTTTCTTTGTGGAATGCAAGTGGTCGGATGCTGCGATTAGCCCGGGGCTTCTTTATTTAAAAAATAAGTTTCCTCAAGTGGAATCTTGGCAAATCTCGATGGTTGGTAACAAAGACTACCTTTCTAGGGAAAATATTCGAGTGAGTCCAGCCATTAAATTTCTCAAGAAATTAATTTAGTAGCGATAATACTCAGGTTTGAAGGGGCCTTCTTGAGCAATGCCAAGATATTTGGCTTGGTCGGCACTGAGTGTTTCTAGACGAACCCCCAATTTTTCTAAATGCAATCGTGCCACTTCTTCATCGAGTTTTTTGGGCAATACCTGCACGCTAATGGGATGTTTTTTAGTAAAGAGTTCGATTTGAGCCAAGACTTGGTTGGTAAATGATGTGGACATCACAAAAGAAGGGTGGCCGGTGGCGCAACCTAAATTAACCAGGCGCCCTTCGGCCAACAAAATGATACAATGGCCATCAGGGAAGGTGTATTGGTCAACTTGGGGTTTAACCGAAACTTTTTTAATGCCTGGCAATTGATTTAAAGCTGCTACTTGGATTTCCACATCGAAATGACCGATGTTGCAAACAATGCTCGCGTCTTTCATTTTTTTCATATGGTCTAAACGGATGATGTCTTTACAGCCAGTGGCGGTCACAAAAATATCGCCCACCTTGCAAGCTTCGTCCATGGTGGTAACATCAAAGCCAGCCATCGCCGCTTGCAATGCACAAATAGGGTCAACTTCGGTGATCAAAACTTTGGCGCCAAAGGCTCGCATGGATTGAGCACAGCCCTTACCTACATCGCCGTAACCTGCAACCACAACGACTTTACCAGCCATCATGATGTCGGTGGCTCGTTTGATGCCATCGGCCAGCGATTCACGACAACCATAAAGATTGTCGAATTTAGATTTGGTGACCGAGTCATTAACGTTAATGGCAGGAATTTTTAAAGTACCTTCGGCCAAACGATGATAAAGATGATGTACCCCCGTGGTGGTTTCTTCGCTGACCCCTTTGATGTCTTTTAAAAGGTCGGGTCGTTTGTCGTGAATAAAGTTGGTTAAATCACCCCCATCGTCGAGCAGTAAATTGGGGCCACCCTCAGGAAAATAAATGCTCTGTTCCACACACCACCAATAGTCTTCTTCGGATTCGCCTTTCCAAGCAAAAACAGGAATACCGGTTTGGGCAATGGCAGCCGCAGCATGATCTTGGGTAGAAAAAATATTGCAACTCGACCACCGAACTTTAGCCCCCAGTTCGATCAAGGTTTCGATAAGCACAGCAGTTTGAATAGTCATGTGCAGGCAGCCCGTAATACGAGCGCCTTGCAGGGGTTTTGACTTTCCGTATTTTTCCCGCAGGGACATTAGCCCGGGCATTTCTTTTTCGGCTAAGATAATTTCTTTGCGACCCCAGTCAGCCAGGCTCAAATCAGCTACTTTATAATCGGGGTTTAATTTTTTTGCGGTTGCAGTCATAATCAACTCCATTTCAAATATGATCAAGCGAGATTGCCACGCTCGGTATCATGGGTCCCCGCCTTCGCGGGGATGACATCGCTCGCAATGACAAACTACCTGTCATTGCGAGGGCCTGTAAGGCCCGAAGCAATCTCTATTTAATTAGTTTTTTTAAGGCCTCAGCTTTGTCCGTTTTTTCCCAAGTAAACTCAGGTTCATTGCGACCAAAATGACCGTAGGCGGCTGTTTTACGGTAAATAGGGCGCCTTAAATTGAGTTCTTTAATAATGGCTGCAGGCTTGAGGGGAAATAGTTCGCGCACGGCCGCCGCAATTTTTTCTTCAGGGATTTCACAATGTTCATCGGTGATAATGAGTAAACTGACAGGATCGGCAATACCAATGGCGTAGGCCAATTGAACTTCGCAACTGCTGGTAACCCCTGAAGCCACAACATTTTTTGCAATATAGCGGGCCAAATAAGAGGCGGAACGATCGACTTTTGAAGGGTCTTTGCCACTAAAGGCCCCACCACCATGCGAACCATAGCCACCGTAAGTGTCGACGATAATTTTTCGCCCGGTTAAGCCACAATCGCCCTTAGGGCCACCCACCACAAATCGGCCGGTGGGGTTGATATAATATTTAGTCTTAGCGTCTAAAAGGCTGGCCGGCAGAGTAGGTTTAATAATGGCTTCAAGTATTCCATTGTAAATTTCTTGATGGGTTACATTTTCTGCATGTTGGGTAGAAACAACCACGGTATCGATGCGGTGAGGTTTGCCATCGATAAACTCCACGGTTACTTGGGATTTACCATCAGGCCTTAACCAAGGGAGGGTGCCATCTTTTCTTTTTTTAGCGAGAGTTTGAGTCAACTTGTGAGCAAGGTTAATGGTCAAGGGCATTAACTCAGGGGTTTCATCACAAGCAAACCCAAACATAAGGCCCTGATCCCCGGCCCCTTGTTCTTTGAAAAGCCCTTGGCCTTCGGTTACGCCGATCGAAATATCAGGGGATTGTCGGTCAATGGTGGTTAATACTGCGCAAGTTTCATAATCAAAGCCCATCGAAGAATCATTGTAACCAATTTGTTTGATAGTTTCGCGAACGATGTCGGGGATGTGAACATAAGCTTCGGTGGTGATCTCGCCTGCAACAATCGCCATGCCTGTGGTTACCAGGGTTTCACAGGCAACTCGAGCCATGGGGTCTTGGGCAAAGATGTTGTCGAGCACGGCATCAGAGATTTGATCGGCCACTTTGTCGGGGTGGCCTTCGGTTACAGATTCTGAAGTAAAAAAATGATGGCTGCCGGTCATAAAAGGTCCTTTTAAGTTAGGGATTTAAGCGGAAAACCCTAGCCCTAGAGAGAGGCTTTCGTCAAGATAAAGAAATGTATTTGGTGTAGACAGGGCCTAGTATTTTGGCGAGTTCTTTTCGAACAAATTTTTCTATTTCTTCAGCAGAATCTAACTCTAAAATACGCTCTAAAAGAGAGCGGCTTGTATCATATTCCACGGAACGAACGATCTCTTTAACTTTGGGAATCGAGAGGGCGTTCATAGAAAGTTCGGTGATACCAAACCCCAACAGAATTAAAATGCAAAGTGGGTCACCCGCCATTTCGCCACATACGCTTATCTCAATTTGTTCTTTAAGGGCGGCAGAGACAATCATCTTTAGCATTCGTAAAATTGAGGGGTGGAGGGGTTGGTACAGGTAGGCTACATTTTCGTTGGAGCGGTCAATGGCCAAGGTATATTGAATGAGGTCATTGGTGCCCACACTGAAAAAATCAATCTCTTTAGCTAGTAAGTCCGCAATCATCACAGAGGAGGGGATTTCGATCATGATCCCAAGTTTAATGTTGGGATCGAATTCGATTTCTTTTTTAGTAAGATCTTTTTTGACTTTGTCGATAATGGCTTTCGTGGCCCGTAATTCTTCAAGACTGCTCACCATGGGGATTAAGATTTTAAGTTTTCCATAAATACTGGCCCGCAGCATAGCTCTGAGTTGGGTTTTGAAGAGGGTACGTTCTTTAAGGCAAAGCCGGATGGCCCGCAAACCTAAGGCAGGATTGGTTTCATCTAAGTTATATTCGTAATTAAGGGGGATTTTATCGCCGCCCATATCAAAAGTACGAATCGTGGTGTAATGAGGATACATGGTTTTTAACACGGTTTTATATTGTTGAAATAATTCTTCTTCGTCGGGCAAGGTTTCACGATTCAAATAAGTGAACTCTGTGCGGAATAACCCAATCCCTTCGGCGCCATGTTCCTTAATTGATTCTAATTCTTCTAAAATTTCGATATTAGCGGAGAGGCGAATTTTTTTGTGATCTTTGGTTTCAGCCGGCAAATGAATATTTTTTAATAACATGCGTTCGGTTTCAACCTGTTTACGCATTTGTAATTCGTAATCTTTTTTGGTCTTGTCGGTAGGGTCAATAATCACGATGCCCTTTTCGCCATCCACAATCAGGGTATTACCCGTTTGGATCTGCACCACGGCCAGCGGGCAACCCACAATGGCAGGGATTTCTAAGGCTCGCGAGATGATAGCGGTGTGAGAGGTTTTGCCCCCCAACTCGGTTACAAAACCTTTGACCTTAAATTTCATGAGTTGAGCGGTTTCAGCCGGTGAAATGTCATGGGAAACAATCAAACTATCTTTAGGGATTTCAGAAAAGAGTTCTTCTTTGTGCCCTACTAAATGTTTAATGATTTGTTCGCCCACATAGTCGACATCGCTGTTACGTTCTTTAAAATATTCAGCATCGATTTTAAGAAAAGTTTCTTTGATTTGGTCTAAGGTTTTTTGCAAGGCCCATTCTGCGTTGATGCTTTCCTTTTTAATGGAAGCGAGGGTGTCTTTGACCAACATGTCGTCTTTGACGATCATATTGTAAGAATCAAGAATGCTAATCTGATCTTTGCCTTCAAATTTGCAAATGCGATCTTTGATGCGATTAAATTCGTCTTTGGTTTTCCGCAGAGCCTGATTAAAACGTTTAATCTCATTTTCAACTTCTCGGTTGTTGATCCAATATTTGGGGATGTTAATGCGTTTTTTCTCTAAGACAAAAGCTGTCCCCATGCAAATACCGGGGGATGCGCCAATACCTTGCAAAATAAGATTGCTACGTTTTTTTAGGGCCGGGAGTGAAATTACACTTCTCCAAATTTAGAGTTAATTAAATCTTCAATAGCGGTTAAAGCAAGTTCAGCTTCTTCCCCTCGGGCTTCGATGTTAATGACGGAGCCTTTACCCGCAGCTAAGGTTAAAAGCCCCATGATGCTTTTAGAATTGGCCATGCTTTCTCCCTTGCGAATGAAAATTTCACAGGGGAAACGATTCGCTAGTTTTACCAACTTAGCGGCGGCTCGGGCATGGAGGCCAAGTTCGTTACCAATTTTCAGTTCTTTTTTAATCCAATTCACTTTCCCGCCTTTTGACATAAATCCCGAACGTCGAGGATATTATTTTTACCATAATTTTGAATAAAGTGTGCAGCCTCTAAGAGATTAGAGGGTAGCATGTGAGTGGCGATTTTCATGAGCATGGGCAAATTAACCCCAGCAACAATTTGAATATTTTTGTTGGAAAGCAGAGGGACACATTCGTTGCAAGGGGTAGCACCAAAGATGTCGGTCAAAACCAATACGCCCTCAGTGGTTTTGACTTGTTCAATAGCAGCATGAATATTTTTGCTGATGAATTCTAAGGGGGAATTGTGATCGACACTTACGCAAACAAACCCCGATTTTTCATTGGTGATAGTTTCTACGACTTTGGTCATTTCTCGACCAATGTTGCCGTGGGTTATAATGACGATACCGATGCTCATGTTTTCATTCTATTAAATCACGGTGAAAAGTAAACACGGAAAAATCTTTTATCTTCAGGAGTTGGGGTAGCCTCTCCACCATGGCTACGGAACGGTGTTGGCCCCCGGTACAACCAATAGCGATATTAATATAGGCTTTCCCCTCTTTTTTATTCTGAATCAAGATATAATTTAAAAAATGAGCCAAATTTTTCATAAAAATTTTTGTTTCTTTTTGTCGAAAAATGAAATTTTGGACCCGTTTGTCTTTTCCCGTTAGTTTAGATAATTTTGGGTGGAAAAAGGGATTCTTTAAAAACCGAACATCCACGACCCAATCGGATTGCAAAGGTATACTCCTTTTGTAGGCGAAAGAAGTTAGTGTTAAAGTACAAGCGGGCATGGGTAGAAAGCGGCCTAATAGTTTATGGATCTCATTTTTGAGTTGGTGAACATTTAGATGAGAGGTATCTAAAACATAGTCGGCTTTTAATTTAAGTAGGTTTAATTTTTTTCGTTCCTGTTTAATGGCTTGAATTAAAGGGATATTACGCCCTAAAGGATGCGGTCTTCGACTTTCAGAAAATCTTCGAAGTAAGGTTGCCTCGGCACAATCCAGAAATAGGATTTTGATTTGAGAGATTTTTTTTTGTAGTTCTGTGATGAGCTCAGGGTATTCTTTGATAAACCCGGGGTCTCTTATATCCATGCCAAGTGCGGTGTGTAAACTACCGCTTAGCCATTGTTCAAAGGGGTGGTCATTTTTTAAGAGATGAATAGGTAGATTGTCGATACAGAAAAAGCCCAAATCTTCTAAAGCCTTTAAAGCAGTGGTTTTCCCTGAGCCAGAAAGACCCGATACCAAAAAAAATTGTTTTTGGGCTTTATTCCACGGCATCAAGTTTGGCTTTATGGGCTTCTTCTTGTCGGATTAATTCGGTATTGAGGGTGTCTTGAAATTCTTTGGCTGAAAAATGCCCTCGCAATTTAAGTAAATGGTTTCGAGCGGCCACTTCTACAATGGTGGTAATGTTTCTACCAGGCCGTACCGGGATGCGAATATAAGGAATCTTAACATCGAGAATCGAATAATATTTATCGTCAATGCCTAAACGGTCGTATTCTTCATGGCCACCCCACTCGATCAGTTCAACGACAATTTCAATAACTTTAGCATCGCGGATGGCGGCGACCCCAAATAGGTCTTTGATGTTGATAATCCCCAAGCCTCTAATTTCCATATGATGCTTAATGAGTTCGGTTCCCATCCCCGAAAGTGTGGCCGGAGGGCGTTTTTTAATTTGCACAATATCATCGGCTACTAAGCGATGCCCTCGCAAAATTAAATCTAGGGCACATTCGCTTTTACCAATTCCGCTCTTGCCAATAATGAGAACACCGACCCCAAAGACATCTAAGAGCACGCCATGAAGTGAAGTGGTGGCGGTTAACTTGTATTCTAGAAATTTAGAAACTCGGTTGATAAAGGTGCTGGTGATTAAATTAGTCGTGAAAATAGGGATATTTTTGGTTTCGCATTCGTCTAATAAAATATTGGGAGGTTGGTTACCTCGAGTGACCACAAAACAAGCCAGATCAATTTCACAAATCTTTTTTACGACGGTCGTTAGTTTATTGTCTGAGAGGTTATTTAAATAATTGACCTCCGACTTGCCAATGACTTGAATGCGCCCGGCATGAAGGTTCGAGGTATCACCGGTTAGGGCTAAGCCTGGTTTTTGGATACGAGGGATCGTGATCTTTTTATCGAGCCCTTTACGCCCGCTTAGAATCTCAAGATTGAGGTTATAAGAAGAATCTTTAAGTAATTCAGACACTTGGATTGAAATCATGCAAATCCCTTGCTTTGATAATACCACAAGAAAATGTTGAAAAATATTGTTTTTTAGGGGCTGTTCAAAAATGCCCAGATACAAGGCAGCCGCAAAACCGCAACCGGAGCGTACATGAAAGTACGTGAGGATTGCGGTTTTGCGGCAATCCTTCGCTATTGCTCAGGACAGGCTCCGTAGATGGGCGTTTTTCAACAGCCCCAGGGATTTTGGGATCAATCATCCTTTTCAAGGATGATTGAATAGATCGATTCTGGGTCGTCAGCGGCTAGCAGGCGTTGCCTAAAAGACTCTTCTTTGAGTAAGCGCGATAATTTGGCCAAGACCTTCAAATGAAGACCCGCAGCGTGCTCTGGGGCGACTAAAGCAAAAAATAGGTGAACGGGCTGCCCATCTTGGGCATCAAAGGCTATACCCGATGAACTTTTACCAAAGGCTGCGACAATATTTTCAAGATCGGGGTATTTGGCATGGGGGATGGCGACGCCGCTCCCTACTCCAGTGCTGCCTAATTCTTCTCTTTCTTTGAGGAGTTTGACCAAGCGATGGGGGTCAATATTAGGCACAGTTAAATAAAGCGCATCGACCAACTCTTTTAAGACCTCACCTTTGCTGGCGGTACGCAACTCAGGGATGATGGCCGCTTTTTTTAAGATACTGGTTAAAAACGACCCATCTGCCGCGTTGCCCGCAAAGCCGCGATCCTCACGTATTTCCATATACGCTCCGGTCGCGTCTTTGCGGGCGCCTTGCATCTGGGCCCTTTTTAGAGGTCCCCCCAAATCCAAGTTATTAGAGGTGCCCTTATGGGCAAGTTTATTTGAAGGCGTGTTTGCGTTGGGAAGAAGGCAGGATACCCAGCATTTCACGATATTTGGCGACGGTGCGGCGAGCAATGATGACATTTGTCTTTTTGAGACTTTCAACAATGTCTTGGTCACTATAAGGGTGACCATGATCTTCGCTCGAAATCAGATGTTTAATTCTGTCTTTGATGGATTCAGCCGCCACCCGAGTGCCATCAGTGGTGGAAATGGCGCTACTGAAAAAGAATTTTAATTCTAAAATGCCGTGAGGGGTGTGCATGTATTTATTGGTGGTCACTCTGGAAACGGTTGATTCATGCATTTCAATTTCGTTGGCTACATCCTTAATGGTCATGGGTTTTAAAGACCCAATTCCGCTTTCAAAAAATTCTTTTTGTAATTTAACAATGGTTTTAGCCGTTTTATAAAGGGTCTTTTGGCGTTGCTGAATGCTGCGGATCAGCCAGACCGCATTGCGCAATTTGCCTTGCACATATTCTTTGGCCTCGGTCTTACCATTGCCATTGCTGCCACGAGAAATCATGTTTTTATAATAAGAACTCACCTGCAGGCGAGGCAGACCATCTTCGTTTAAAAGAATGACCCACTCATCGCCTACTTTTTTAACATAAACATCGGGTGAAATGTATTGGGCTTCTGAAATTGAAATAGATAGGCCTGGTTTTGGATCTAACGAATGAATTGTTTTGATTAAAAATTTTACCTTGTGAGGCGAAATTTTTAAACCCCTGGCAATGCGGGAGTAATCTTTTCTTTCTAATTCGTGCATAAAATTAGAAATGAGGTTTCGCAACAAGTCACGATCGTGCTCTAAATGTTCAATTTGAACCAATAGGCATTCTTGCAGGCTGCGTGCCCCCACTCCAATGGGGTCGAAATTTTGAATTCTTTTTAAAACCGACTCGACTTCTTCAGGGGTTGTGGGTTCGTTTAATTGGTTGGTTATTTCATCAACCGACGCATTTAAATAACCATCTTCATCAAAATTGCCGATGATTTCAGCCCCAATTTCCATTTCTTTAGGGGAAAGTTTTGAAAGGTGTAATTGCCAAATGAGATGATCAAACAAACTCGTTTTGGAAGAGGCCACTGTTTCATAACTCAGATTACCATCGTCGGAGTCTCGTTCAAAATGCTCGGTTTGGCCGTAAGAATTATTATAAGTATTGAGATAATTTTCCCAATCAAAGTCTTTGGGTTCTTTGGAAAGATCGGTAGATTGTGCCCCTACTTCAAGTTCAGCGGGGTGGGTGGTGGTGGGGACTTCACTTTCAAGTTCTTGTTTTTCAACTAAAATTTCGGGGGGTTCCTTGGGTAATTCTTCTACTTCGGCCGCTTCTTCTAACAGGGGATTTTCCATGAGTTCTTGTTGCACCACATCAATTAATTCAACGTGGGATAATTGAAGCAGCTTAATAGCTTGTTGTAATTGCGGTGTAATGACAAGGGATTGGGCGAGTTTGAGGTTTTGCTGCAAAGTCAGTGCCATATAACCTAATCATAGTAGTTTGGGCTAAGGGGTGTCAAGGGAGGCGTGCCAATTTTTTACGATTTGGCGGTTCGCTCTTGTGTTTCTTGAGGATTTTTTCCTGAAGATTCTAGGGTTAAGCCCTTGGTTAATTTTTTTTCTTTAAGATCTTTCCAGTCGGCTTTGACCCTACATTTGAGGGCGTGGGCAATAAAGTTGCTAAAAATGGGGTGAGCGGTCATGGGCTTTGATTTAAACTCAGGGTGAAATTGACAGCCTAAAAACCAAGGGTGTTTTTTAATCTCAACGATTTCTACCAACGAACCATCAGGAGAAGTTCCGGAAAATACCATCCCCTTTGCTCCGAGCCGATCTAAATATTCATTATTGAATTCATAACGATGCCGATGCCGTTCAGAAATTTCGGTTTCTCCATAAATGCGATTGGCCAAGGTACCTTTTTTGATGCGACAAAGATAGGCGCCCAAGCGCATGGTCGCGCCTTTATTGATGACAGCTTTTTGTTGCTCCATCAGGGCAATGATGGGGTGCGCTGTGTTGGGATCGAATTCTTTACTATTGGCCTCGCGCAGTCGACAAACGTGTCTGGCAAATTCAATACAGGCCAATTGCATGCCAAGGCAAATGCCGAAAAAGGGGACTTTGTTCTCGCGCGCATACTGAATGGCCTTGATTTTACCTTCAATGCCTCGATTGCCAAATCCTCCGGGTACTAGGATGGCATCGACATCTTGAAAGGCCGTGCTTACTTCGGGCAGGGCTTCAAGTTTTTCTGAATCAACAAATTTTAATAAAACCTTACAATCATTTTCAATACCACCATGAATCAGCGCTTCGTTTAAGCTTTTATAGCTGTCGGTTAGGTCAACATATTTCCCCACGACGCCAATTTTAATTTCGTGGGTGGGGTGATTAATGCGATTAATTAAATCTTCCCAGGGTTTTAGGTCAGGGGCTTTGGTCCAAATGTTG
Organism: Deltaproteobacteria bacterium; assembly: GCA_016183235.1. Taxonomy (NCBI): domain Bacteria; kingdom Pseudomonadati; phylum Myxococcota; class Myxococcia; species Deltaproteobacteria bacterium. Next base: position 10,702 of record JACPFA010000013.1, on the reverse strand, counting down.
AGGAGTTCAATGATTTTTTCATCAATGCCTTCTTCTCGGAATTCAAGGGGGACTTGATAAATGCTTTTCACATCGATCGCTTGAAAAACACAATCAGGATTAACATTACAAAACAAGGCGATTTTACTTTTAATTTCTTGATTGAGTGGCAATTTGGTGCGGCAGAGTAAAATGTCGGGTTGAATACCGATTTCACGTAGTTTTTGCACACTATGTTGCGTGGGCTTGGTTTTTAATTCCCCCGAAGTGTCCATGTGGGGGATCAGCGTTAAGTGAATATATAAGACGTTTTCTTTGCCAAGGTCGTAACGAAGTTGGCGAATAGCTTCGAGGAAAGGCAGCGATTCAATATCGCCCACAGTTCCGCCAATTTCAATAATGCCTAAATCAACATCTTGCGTGGCTCGAATGATTCTGCTTTTGATTTCGTCGGTGATATGCGGAATGACTTGGACGGTTTTGCCCAAATATTCTCCGCGCCGTTCTTTTTCAATGACCGAGTGATAGATTTTCCCGGTGGTGATGTTGCTGAGTTTGCTAAGTTTAGCGTGGGTGAAGCGTTCGTAATGGCCTAGGTCAAGGTCGGTTTCGGCGCCATCGTCGGTGACAAAAACTTCACCATGTTGGAGGGGGTTCATGGTGCCAGGGTCCACATTGATATAGGGGTCTAACTTCATGAGGGTGATTTTTAGCCCTCGGCATTCTAACAACGCCCCAACACTTGCAGAGGCAAGCCCTTTACCTAAAGAACTCACCACGCCGCCGGTTACAAAAATTAATTTGGTTTTCAAGGGACCTCCCGAAGTAGGATGGGCAATTTTTACACATCTTTGTTGTTAAAGTAAATAATTAATACAAATAGCTTGAATTTCCTAGCTTGAGTCTGCAAAAAGACACTTGATGTCCATCAACCTCGGCAAATTTAGAAAAGCGATTTCTAAAGGCAGGTTTGAGTGGCGGCAGCATACATTGGAACGACTCGTTCAAAGGCAGATCTCCCAAGAACAAGTAATTGCAGTACTCAGGAGAGGTTTTATTATAGAGGAATATCTTGCAGATAAGCCATATCCCAGTGCTCTGTTTTATGGTAGAATTTTGAACAAAGTCCCACTGCATGTGGTCGCAGCCTTTGACGAGAGAAATCAATGGGTTTATATTGTTACGGTTTATACCCCCGATTTGAAATATTTTGAAAGCGACTATAAGACGAGGAGAATGAAAAAGTGAAAAAGAATTCTCAGAAATTATGTCCGTTATGTGGTGGGGATCGAAAAAAAGGTAAAACTACTTTTACAGCCGATACAGGAAAGGGCGTGGTGGTGGTTCGGAATGTCCCTGCCTCAATTTGTATTCAGTGTGGAGAATCGTGGATAAACGCAAAAGCGGCCAAATCACTAGAATCTGTGACAGCAAAGGCACGTAGTATGGGAGCAGAGATCGAGGTTGTTGCACTATAAAAAATGTATTTCAAGAAAAGTGAATGAGCCCACTTACTAACAAGTCCTCTGTATAGGCTACAGCTTGCTTCGGCTTATGGGCTGCGAAGCGCGTCAGATTTCGCAAAAAGTCCTCGACGTACCCTAAGGTACGCCTGCGGACTTTTTGCTCATCTTCCTTCTTTCGCCACATAATCCTCGCAATCTGTAGCCTATACAGAGGACTTGTTAGTATTTCTTCAAAACCGACTATTTATTTAGCTAGGCAATAACCCTGAGGTTTCTGGGAAATTGCACAAGAGGTTCATGTTTTGGATGGCTTGGCCCGAGGCACCCTTGGTTAAATTATCGATGGCTGAAAGCAGGGTGATTTGTTGGAGGTTCGGGTCAAAGTGCAAAGCGATTTGACAGAGGTTGGTCATTTGCACGTCGTGTAAACGAGGAGATTCTTGATTTTCTAATAGCTGAACAAAGGGGCTATGCTGATAAAAGTCTTTAAAAGCGTTTTGTAGTGCAGACAAAGTAACCTGGCCTTTGGTTTTGCAATAAATCGTGCTTAAGATCCCCCTCATCACCGGGAGCAAATGAGGGGTAAAAGTAACCTTAATGGGTTCTCCTGCCAAGATTGACAAACCTTGTTCGATTTCAGGGGTATGTCGATGGGTGCCTACTTTGTAGGCTTTAAAATTTTGTCGCATCTCTTTTTGCAAGATTTCTTCGACCGTGTTTCTGCCCGCACCTGACATCCCCGATTTTGAATCACAAATGATACCTTGGGTATGGATGAGCTTGGCTTTTAAAAGTGGGGCCAGGGCTAATAAGATACTGGTTGGGTAGCAACCCGGGTTAGCGATGAGTTGGGCAGATTTAATTTTTTCTTTAAAAAATTCAGGGATTCCATAAACGGCTTGTTTAAGCCAGGCAGGGGCTTGATGGGGGCCGTAGAATTTTTCATAGACCTTTAGATCATGCAAACGAAAATCGGCGGAAAGGTCGACGACTTTAAGCCCCTTTTCTAAAAATTGTGCTGCGATTTTGGCTGACTCATGATGGGGTAGACATAAAAAAACCAGCTCTGTGTTCTGAGAAATTTTTTCAACAGCTAAATCTTCAAAAGATAAGTGAGTGAGTCTGCTAAACTGAGGGTAAAAAGAGCTGATCGGTTTTCCCACGTGTTGTTGGGAAGTAACCGCAGCGATTTCAGCATAAGGGTGCTGGAAAAGGAGCCGTAAAAGTTCCTCTCCGGTGTAACCCGTTGCGCCAATAATAGCGACTTGGATAGAAGAATGCATTACCGTTTACTGTACTGGGTGGCCTTGCGTGCCTTACGCAGGCCGTATTTCTTTCGTTCTTTGACTCTGGGATCACGTGTTAAAAACCCACCACGACGCAGTGGTTTACGGTAATCAGAATTGAGCTCCAGGAGGGCTCGAGAAATGCCATGACGTAAGGCCTCGGCTTGCCCTGAAGTCCCACCACCTTCTAAGGTGGCTAGAACATCAAAACGGCCCAAGTTACCCGTGGCTTCAAAGGGTTGGACAATCACCATCGCATAGATGGCTCGCTTGAAATAATCATTTAAACCGTATTGCCCATTGATGGTAAATTTACCCTCGCCCGGCAGAAGCCTTACGCGTGCAATAGCGGCCTTTCTTTTTCCGGTGCCATAAAATTGCTTTTTATTCGTAACCATTTTAAAACCTTTATGCTCCTAAAGTAAACATTTGTAAAGACTGGGCTTGGTGGGGATGGGCTTCGTCGGGGTAGACTTTTAGTTTAGTTATTAAATGTTTGGCCAAATGAGTTTTAGGCAACATGCCCTTAACGGCTTCATAGATGATAAACCCAGGGTCTTTAGCCAACACGGTGGCATAATCGCGTTCTTTGATTCCACCAATAAAACCTGAATGGCGATAATATTTTTTTTGCGAGGCCTTATTTCCTGTGACGCGAATATGTTTGGCATTAATGGCCACGATAAAATCACCGGTATCGGCATGGGGGGTGTAAGTCGGCTTATGTTTGCCTCTTAAGATCTGAGCGATTTGACTTGCGGCCCTACCCAATACCTGATTGCGTAAATCAATAAGATACCAACTGGGTTTGGTTTGTTCTTTAGAAAAGCTTTTAGTAAATTTTTTAATCATGTTAAAAATGTCTTTAATCGATGTATTGTAAAAGCGTGATTTTAGTTAAAAGTCAAAGGCGTATACACGTTTAGTAGGCCTAATGTCAAGAGAGACGGCATGGTAAGAGCAATTCAAGCTTATTTGAGCCTGGCGTGGAATTTTATGGTTAATGGCCTATTTAGGTTTTTGGCCCCACCCCAAAGAGCAGCAGATAAATTTCTTGAATATTATCAAGAAGATAAGATAATCACCTTGGGCAGTGCTGAGAAGGGGCTTTTTTTTGCGGCTAGTCATTGTATTCATTGTGGGCTTTGTGATGCCGTTTGTCCCAAATTAGCCTATCCAAGCCGCATAGCCACAACTTCGATTCGCAGTACGCTTTCATATTCCTATATTGATTTTATGGATCAGGCTTATTGTGTGCAGTGTGGGCGTTGTGAACAAAGTTGCCCCAAGCAAGTTCCGCTACGAAAGATTGCTGAATTTATTATGGAGACATCGCGTCGGTTTTAAAAAACTATGTTATCTTATCCTCCCCCCAAGCGAGATTTAAAAAAGGCCTTACGCAGTTTATTCCGTGATGATCAGGTCAGTTGGTTAGATCGGGATCGTTTAAGTTATGGCCGAGATTGCAACAGCAAGGCCATCTTACAAATTCGTCATCATCAGCTTCGCTATCCTCCCGATGCCATCGTGTGGCCAGAAGATGTTCTGCAAATTGTTAAATTGGTGCAATGGTGCCAGCAGCATGAAGTGCCGCTTATTCCTTTTGGCGGCGGCTCTGGAGTTTGTGGCGGGACCTGGGCTGTTGAGGGTGGGATTGCTTTGGATATAAAACGCATGAATCAGGTATCCCATTTAGATTTGACTCATCTCCAAGTGACCGCACAAACCGGTATTGGGGGAGAGGTGTTAGAAAGACATTTAAACGCCCAAGGGGTGACGCTGCGGCATTTTCCCTCTTCGATTTATAGTGCAACCTTAGGTGGGTATTTGGCTTGTCGTTCGGCCGGGCAACTTTCTACTCAATATGGCAAGATTGAAGACATGGTTACCGGCATGGAGGTTGTGTTGCCCCAAGGTGAGGTGCTGCATTTGAGCCCAGAGCATCATCCAACGGGTGAGGTTGATTTGAAAGAGCTGTTTATGGGGAGTGAAGGCACTTTGGGTATTATTACCGAAGCCACTTTAAAAATTCATCATTTGCCTGAAGCCGAAAAATTTTGTGCGTTTCGCTTTGGGGATTTAAAACTGGGGCTTAAGGCCATTCAGCATTTGTTGCAACTGAATATCTTCCCTGCCGTGGTGAGACTTTATGATGAAGTCGATAGCCTCGTTGCCAAATCTTATGACGAAGCGGCTGAGCAGAGTCTGCCTTGCTGGGAAGGTTGGTCAAAACAAATCGGTCATTGGGTCAAAAAACTTGCTTTGTATAAACCTAATATGGCCAATCAAATAACCGGATTATTGCCCACCGGATGTTTGCTGATTTTAGGTTTTGAAGGTTTACAAAAAGTGATTGAAGCCGAGGTAGCCATTACTGAAGAATTATTTAAAACTTATCATGCCAAAAATTTGGGTGAAGGGCCGGGCCTTTATTGGAAGCGGCATCGCTATGATGTGTCTTATAAGTTGTCGCCCCTGTTTGACGAAGGTTTTTTTGCCGACACCATGGAAGTGGCAACCACCTGGGATAATCTTTTGCCTCTTTATCACAAAGTGCGTGCTAGCATGTCGCCCTATGCCCTAGTATTGGCCCACTTTTCCCACGCCTATCAAGAAGGGTGTTCGATTTATTTTACGTTTGCTGGCCACCAGCCAACTCTTGAAACCTCAGAAGCCCTTTATGATAAAATTTGGGATAAGGCCTTAAAAGCTTGTTTTGAGGCCGGTGGCACGATTAGTCACCATCATGGGGTGGGGCTGCTCAAGGCAACTTATATGAAAAAAGAATGGGGAGTCGCGCATCCGTGGTTGTGTAAAATAAAAAAGCGACTTGACCCCAACAATATTATGAATCCAGGGAAATTAGGGCTTATTAACCGTCCCATCATAGTATAGACATCTGACTTCAGCTCATGGCCTGCGACTGCGTCAGATTTCGCAAAAAGTGCTCAACGTAGCTATAGCTACGCCTCCGCGCTTTTTGCTCATCTTCCTTGTCTCGGCTCATGATCTTATGTCATATGTCCATACTATGATGGGACGGTTAATAGCTCATGATCGAAATTGATGAAAGTGCATCTTATGTTTTGGTGTGGGGAGATGACACCTTAGCGCAGATTAGCCAAACTTTAAAAAAGAAGGGCTATGTGTTGCCCTATCTTACTTTGGCCCCTGATCGGTTCAATGCCCATGATTGTTTAGCCAAGCGGTTACCCAATTTGTATGGCCATGCCTTCGGTGGGATTGAAAATATTTGCATTGGTTATGAAATGATTTTGAATTCGGGAGAAGTTTTGCGCGTGCGCCCTTGCCCGCGCTCGGCGGTGGGGCCATCGCTTAAGAATATATTCATGGGGGCAGGTCATGGGTGGGGCATCTTTTCAAAAGCCTATTTTAAAATTTTGCCAAAACCCGAAAAGGAATGGGTTGGCGCCTTGTCTTTTCCAACTCATGAAATGTTGTTGGCCTATGAGCAGCAACTTTTGGGGCGGGGCTTTTACTTTCCTTTGTATGGCAGGAGTCAAATTGTTAACAAAATAGATTCTAGGCAATATCCCTTTGCCTTTCTTTTTATGTTGTGGGGAAAAGCAAAATGGGTTCGTGCCAAAGTAGAAGCCATGCAAGACTTAGCCAAGCCTTTTACTCATCAAGGGGTTGAATCGGGTCATCCTGTGGCACAAAAAATTAAAAAATTACTTTATGAAGAATATCCACCCCCTTTGGGGAGAGATGAAATGAAAACAAAAGAAGATATTTTAGCCAAGAAAATCCGACAAAGCCTTTTTAAAGATTAGCCTATGGTACTGACCAACGAAAAAATGATGGATTATTGCACTTTTTGCCCCAAGATGTGCAAATTTTCTTGCCCGGCCAGTGAGGCAGAACCCAATGAAACCTACACGCCTTGGGGCAAGATGCAGGTGGCTAAGTTGCTAACCGAACGGGCGTTGCCGTTAAATGCCAATTTAAGTTTGGCAAGTTATAAGTGCCTCGATTGTTTACGCTGTAAAGAATATTGCACCCATGGGGTGGATGTTCCCAGCGCCTTGCATCAAGTAAGGGTTAATGCGGTGAGTGATCATTGGGCCCCACCTGAGGTGTATGCCTTTGAGCAAAAATTTCATCAATGCAATAATCCTTATGGGAAAAATCTTATTGCGGAAATAAAAAAGAAACTTCCTGAAAAATTTTATCAAAAAACAAGCGATGTTTTGTATTGGCCGAGTTGTCACACCTTAAATTTTTATCCAGAAAAAATATTAGCGACGTTAGAACTCTTTGAAAAATTAAAGCTGCAAAATGTTTCTGTTTATTTATCAGACATTCAATGTTGTGGCTATCCGCTATGGGCGCTGGGGTTTGAACGAGAATTTGAAGAGCTTGCCGAGGTGCAATATTATTCTTTGCGCAATTGTCATACGATTTTAACCGATGGGGCAGAATGTACTTCTTTGTTAACCAACATTTATTCGCAAAAAAGTTTTCCTTTGGTCAATAAAGTGGTTCATCTTTTAGAATTTCTTCAACCCTATTTAGAAAAAGTTGATTACCATATGAAAACTCAATTAATGGGGCCTTATGTTTATTATGATTCTTTTTTCCTTTCTCGCCATTTAGGCATGGTTGAATTACCGCGCACCCTCTTGGAACATATGACGGGGCTTAAGCCCCTAGAGTTAGGCAATCATGGAAAAGATGTTGAGGCTTGTGGAGTGGGGGGTGGTTATGAATGGTTGTTCCCTGAGCTTGCTCAAAAAATGGCACAAAAAATAATTGCTGAAGTAGAAACAAAAAAGATCCACAAAATTATTACGGCTAATAGCAGTGAACAGGCTATGCTGTCCTCCGTTACCAAAACCTGTCAGGTGCAAGATCTCTTGTCGCTTTTAAGCAAAATCATTTTATGACCACTTACGATACGATTTTTATCGTTAATCCTGCTTCCAAGCGCGGTAGTGTTTTAGTGAAAAAATTAAATTTACCCGATTGGATTAAGCAACATCAACTTTCAGCTAGCGTTTTTTTTACCGAAAGGCCCGGCCATGGCATTCAATTGGCCAAGCAATTCACTAAAAGCGGTGTAAAAAAAATCATTGTGGTGGGAGGGGATGGGACGGTTTCTGAAATAGTTCATGGTATTTTTAGTGCAGGGGTTACCAAGCGCCCGAGCCTTGGGGTGTTGGCGGCGGGTACGGGTAGCGATTTTGCTCGCATGATCAAAAGCCAGTGGGGGTTGGGAGAGGGCTGTGATTGGTTACTTCATACCCGAAGTCAAACGATTGATGTGGGTAAATTGGTTTTAACCGATCAAGCCGGCAAAAACCCTCGCGAGCGCTATTTTATTAACATTGCCGATATTGGGTTGGGGGCTGAGGTGGCACGTCGGGTCAATGAATCCAAAAAGGCCTTTGGAAAGTTGAGCTATTTAGTTGTTCTCATCAAATCTTTTTTTACCTATTCTGCTTTGAAAGTTAAAATGACTTTTGCCGATCAATCTTTTTCGGATCTGTTGACGGCTTTAGTGGTGGCCAATGGGGCCTATTTTGGTGGGGGGATGAAAATTGCCCCTGCAGCAAGCTTAAATGACGGGCAATTAGATCTGGTTTTTATTAAACGATTATCATTTTGGTCTGTGCTCACCAAGGCACCTTTCGAGATCATGCAAGTTTTTAGGGGTGAGCGAATGAAAAGGATTCCGGTCCTTTACAAAAGAATCCGCCAATTGCAGGTAGAGTCTTTGGAAGATCGCCCCCTGTTGCTTGACATCGATGGCGAAACCGATTCGGCTTATCAAGTGCAGTTTGAAGTGATTCCCCAAGCCCTTGAATTGCTCGTCCCAGCTTCTCATGTTTAAATAACGTCTGTTGCGTTTTACGCTATAGGTTTTCTCTTTTTTTTCATTAGAAATTAAATTCTTCTTCAAACAATCTGATGCTAGCCATCACCTCACCCCACGGAGTGGGATCTTCAAAAAACATTTGTCCCATCTGCTCATAGTCTTTTTCCAACTCCTTCAAAATGGGATCCGGCGGCACCAGTGTTAAACTTCCTTTTTTGGCCAAGCTGTACTTGGCCCATGCGGATGGGAAATAGAGTTCTTTGTGATGGGCTACTTTTCCTAAAAGATCTTGAGCGGCCAACGCTTTGTGTTTTGTCGGGGCCTGAAGCAGGCAATGAAAATCGTAATAGTGGCGGGATAATCTTAGGAGCAGTTTCTTGTCAGCCGGAAGATGTGCGTACTGGTGCAAGATGGTGGCTTTCTCCCAAAAGGTTCTTTCCACATTTAAGACTTGAACCACCACTTCGGTTTCATCCACAACAAGGTCCCATTTTTCGGATGAGGAAAGCTCCTTAGAGAACTTTTCCTTAAGAGTTTTTAAAAGATGGTTCTGAATGTACTGGGAGCATGCGGTGGACAGTTTTTCTAGCGTGAGGGTCCGTTGCTTTCGGCTTTTGGCTTGCTCTGGGGATTTTTCGTCGGCAAATCCAAAAAAAGATTTCTCAATGGATAAATCCACGTCCTCTGAAAACCTTTTGATCAGGCCATACACTTTTGAAAGAGACGTGCCACCTTTGAAGGTGAGGTGATCTTTGAGTTCATCCAAGTCAAACATCTGCCCCAAGACCCACACAACCCAATAATCTTTTTCGATCATGGGAACGACAAGTCCCATTTGGTTGGCAGCGTCCGTAAAATAACGGAGTCTTTCTTGGGAAGGGAGGAAATGAATTTTATCCATTGAGGCTCCCATGTAATTTCGTAAGATATTTTCCAATCCACACGGGTGCGTAGCGGATGCCCTTTTCCAAGGTTTTCTGATCAATGTTCTTCAGATGTGTTTTTAATTGGAGAGCCATTTTGTCGGTTAAATAGTCTTTCCCGATATATTTGACAGCCTGAATAATCAACCCCAATAAAGTTCCTGCATTGGCCATATTCTTGGCTGTGGTTTTTCGAAATACAATGACCAAGTTTCCCAGTTTGATTTTTTTAGGCGGTCCATCGGTCACAAACACCACACGTGCAGGAACCTGATCTGAAAGCCCCAAAATATTTGCTGCGTAGGCGCCAGTGGATTGAATTTTGATTTTGTCCCTCTCGGCCAAGGCTTTGGCAATGGCATCCACAGACGGCGGGATAACTCCCAGCTTTTCGTGGATATGGGGATAATCATAAAGCCCTTGCCGAATGCGCCGAATAAAGCCCTGAGCTTCCAACCTCGAAAGGGCCTTGCGAATACCAGTCTCACTCCCAAGGCCCATAAAATGTTTAGGAGTAAAGCACCAACCCCTGTCATGGCCATAAATTCTATTTTTTATATTATTTTCAATAGTTTGATTTATATTAGTGTCCATATCTTGTCACAAAAAGTAACCTATTTTTGTGACAAATACAAGAACGAATTTGTCCCTAACAACTAACCTCCTGTAGACTGCTAACAATGGCACCCCCAAGAGTCGGACCAAAGCCGACTGTACAATCACCTCCTCCAAGGAACGAGTCAGGCTGTAGGCGTTTTTGTTCTCCATACCCGCTTATAACACATCTCTTTTGGGGTTTTCCCTGAATTCGACAGTTATAAGCGGGTTTTTTATTGAGCTATCCCTTGTGGATCATAGGTTTGCTGGTTTTCGGACGGGCTCTAACTACAGAACAAAAGAAAAACAAAGTTACAAATCTAGTGAGCGCTCTGAAATACAAAAGACATATTAAAAATGCAGGAACAGATCGTAAGCCCAAATGGATACTTATAAACAAAGAAAAATTATGAGTATTTATGAGTAAATTAGAAGGCGATCAATTTAAAAAATTTAATAATTACATATACTTGTAGGCGCTAATCAGGATGGGCCCAAAAGTAATAATGGGGTTTAAGAGGGTGTGCAGGGGTGTGCCTTCGTTGTCCTTTGGATAGAAGAGGAGCAGAGGGTGTTGCGGTTATTTTCGAAAAAAAGTTATATTCTTCTCAA